>JACMKW010000468.1 GCA_014379885.1 Rhizobacter sp. | reverse complement strand
GCTGAAGCGAAGGGTGGACCGGCACACTGGCGAAATATCCGGGTTTGCGGCCGCTTTTTGAGCGACCGCCCAGAAAGATGGCACGCGAAAATTTCCGCAATTCACCAGCCCTTCATGTCTGCCTTACCCACCCCTGCGCGCATTCTTGGCCGCTGCGCGCGTCTAGTTGCTGCTTGTGCCTTGGTGCTGCTGGCAGCCGGCTGCGGCCGGTCGCAAGACAAGCCGTACGAGCCGTCGTATGTGTCCCAGGTGCCCGTGCAACCCGGGCTCGTTTATGTGCTGGCCGTTCATCCGCTGCACAGCCCCAAGCGCCTGTTCCAGGTGTACCAGCCCTTGGTCGACCACCTGAATACGCGCTTGGCCGGTGGTGCGCAGCTTCGGTTGGAAGCGTCGGCCAACTACGCCGCGTTCGAAGACAAGCTCAAACGCCGCGAGGCGCACCTGGCGTTGCCCAACCCTTACCAGGCCCTCGAAGCCCGGCAGCATGGCTACCGTGTCTTCGCGAAGATGGGCGACGACGCCAACTTTCGCGGCATCATCCTGATGCGAAAAGACAGCCGGGTGCAGCATCCTCGCGACCTGATCGGCAAGGCCGTCAGCTACCCCGCGCCCACTGCGCTGGCCGCAACTCTGTTGCCGCAGAGCTTCCTGCAGCAAAACGGTGTGAACGTGGAGCAAGACCTGGAGAACCGCTACGTCGGAACCCAGGAAAGTTCGATCATGAACGTCGCGCTCGGCCGCACCGCGGCCGGCACTACCTGGCCCCAACCATGGCGCGCTTTCGTCAAAGAGCATGCCCAGCTGGCCGACCAGCTCGAAGTGCGATGGACCACGGAGTCTCTGGTCAACAACGCCGTGGTGGCGCGTGACGACCTTCCTCCCGCATTCGTCGACCAATTGCGCAAGGCTTTGCTCGACCTGCACCAGAGCAGCGAAGGGCGCGACATCCTGGCGCGCATGGAACTAAGCCGTTTCGAACCCGCCACCGACAAGAGCTATGACGTGGTGCGAACCTTTATCGAACGCTTCGAGCGGCAGGTTCGGTTGATCAAGAAGCCGGGCTGAGCCATGAAATTCCCGTGGTCCCGTCGCCGCTCGATCCGCCAGGAGCTGGTGATTGGCGTGGCCCTTGTTCACGCCGTGCTCATGTCGGTCTTCGTGGTCGATCTGGTGCTCAAGCAGCGTGGCTTCCTGCACCAGCAGCATCTGCAACGCAGCACGGCGCTGGTGCAAGGCATCGCACGACAAGCCACGGTCAACCTGCTGGCTGGAGACATTGCGGCACTGCAGGAAATCATCAACGGCTTCAAGGAATACCCAGAGCTGCGCTATGCGACCGTGCTGGACCCGATGGGCAAGGTGCTTGCGCATTCGAACCCCGAGCTTGCCGGCCGCTACATGGACGACGAGGTGACCCGATCCATGATCGCCGGCCCGCGTGCCGGGCGCACGCTCGTCGACACCGCCGAGGTGCTCGACCTGGCCATGCCGATCGAACGCGACGATCAACTGGTGGGTTGGGTGCGTTTTTCGTCGGGCACACGAGCCGATGCGCAAAGTCTGCGCAGCGTTGCGAAAGAAGGCGTGCTGTACGCCCTGGTGGCGATTGCCTTGGGCGTGGCGCTGGCGCTGTGGATGGCACGAACCACAACGAAGCGCCTGTACGCCCTGTTGAACGTGGCTGATGCCACGCGGGCCGGACAACGCGACGTGCGTGCGCAAGACGATGAGGTGAACGAGATTGGTCGCCTCGCCGGGTCTTTCAACGCCATGCTTGACGCACTGCGCGAACGCGAACAAGCGCTGGAACTCAGCAACCTCGAGCTAGAACAACGTGTCGCCGCACGCACCGCTGCCTTGCTGGCAAGCGAGGAAAACCAGCGCGCCATCCTGGATCAGGCGAATGATGCGTTTGTCTCGATGGATTCCGAAGGCCGTGTGCTCACCTGGAACGGCATGGCCGAGCACACGTTTGGCTGGACGCGACAAGAGGCCATGGGCGCCCCGCTGTCGGAGCTGATCATCCCGCCCCAATTGCGCGCAGCGCACGCGCATGGCATGGCACGCTACCTGAGCACCGGCGAAGCCAAAGTACTGAATCGGCGTGTGGAGCTGATCGCACGCCGCCGCGACGGATTGGAATTCCCCGTCGAGTTGAGCCTTCGAGTGCGTCGCCAGGGCAACGATTGTTTCTTCGATGGCTTTTTGCGGGATATCAGTGAACGCAAGCTGATGCAGCGAAAACTCGAAGAGCAGGCCTTGCAAGACCCTTTGACCGCGCTACCAAACCGGCGTGCGCTGCTGGCCGAACTCCCGACGGCGATGGGTCGTGCTGAGCGGTCTGGGCAGGCGTTGGCGGTGCTGTTTCTTGACCTCGACGGGTTCAAGGGCGTGAATGACTGCCACGGTCACGACGCAGGAGACGAGGTGCTGCGCGAATTCGCCAGAAGACTGCGTGGCGCCGTCAGATTGGTCGACAAGGTCGCGCGCCTGGCGGGCGACGAATTTGTCGTGATCGCAGAAACGCTTGCCACGCCCAAGGACGCCCAGACCGTGGCCGCGAAGGTCCTGGCCTCGGCGCAGGAGCCCTTTGTGCTGGGCACGCACACCACGCGTTTGTCGTCGAGCATCGGCATCGGCTTGTACCTGCCGGGCAGCGGCCTATCGCCCGACCAACTCTTGTCGCGCGCCGACGACGCGATGTACCAGGCCAAGCGCAATGGCAAAGCGCAGTGGGTGATCTGGAACCCCGAGGCGGCAGACCTCCAGGCCGTAGCGACCCAGTCGCATGACCCGGCACAAGTGAACGTCTAAGTCCGGCCATCGCTCACGCCGTCACGATCCAGCCTTCCAGCGCATCCATCGACGCCGGCATGCCATAGCCCGGCTGCCCGCTCGCCCACGCGGCCTGCATCAAGCACAGCACGGCATCGAGCGCGTCGCCCGACGCATCGGCCACCAGCGCGTCGCGCTGCGCATGCGACACGCGCAGCCGCAAGCCCAGACGGGTACGACCTTGCTCCAGCGCTTCCAGCACATCCTTGCGTGCAATCAAGCGCTCGGCCGTCTGCTTCGCCTTGTCATCGCTCTTGTACGAGCGCGACCCGATCAGCTCACGCGCCAACAGTCCGGGGTAACCCTCCAGCGCCAACCGAGTGGTGTCCCCCGCGTGCAAACCAGGCAAACACACCCCCGCGTCAATCAACAAAGGCACGCCCGCATGCAGCATGTAAGCCACCGGCGGGTTGACCCACTTCATCGACGGCGACGACCCCGCCGGCCCATCGCAGGCCCGGTGCGCAAACTTCGACCCCACCGGCCGTGCGTCGCAAAACGCCGCAAAGGTGTCTCGTATCTCCTCGCGCGACAAAGCGGTGTAGTGCCGCATCAAGGGCAGCCACTCCACCGGCCAACCCAAAGACTCGACCAGCTCACGCGGCAGGCCAAATGGAAAGTCGCAGGCCGCAAGCCACGGCCCCGGCGTGTGCAACCAGGCTGACAAAGCGTCAAAGCTTTCATGCGCCTCAACACGCGTGAGCCGCAGCACGCCCTGCTCCAACGCACCCAGCGCCACGGTGATGGGCTTGCGCCGCGTCGGCCGGCTGGTGAAGTCGATTCCTGCGAGAAGCATCAGGCCTGCCGCCGGGCCGCCCCAAGGGAGGCCTGCGCCCCCTCGGGGGGCAGCGAACAAAGTGAGCGTGGGGGCGCCATTCCTCAGCCCAGCGCCAAACCCGCCACACCGAGCGCAATGAAAGCCGCTCCGACGATGCGCAAGCCACGGTCGCCTTCTCCCAGCAACTTGCCGCCCAGCAGTGCCGCAAACAGCATGGACACCTCTCGCGCCGGCGCCACGTGCGACAAGGGCGCCAGCCTCACGGCGTACAGAACCAACACATATGCGAATGGGCTGATGGTCGCAATGAACAACGCGTGCTTCCACTGCGCCCGGCACGCCTCGATGAAGCGCGAGCGGTCCCGCAAGGCAGACGGCAGCATGAAGGGAATGCGCGCGAGGTTGCCAAAGTAATCGATCAACACCGGCGAGATCAACCACACCTTGACCGCATAACCGTCGATCAGCGTGTAAGTCGAAATCAAGAGGCCGGTGACGGCCCCATACGCCAACCCCGCCCGCACCCGCTGGCGCTGCGCCGGGTCGTGCGCCTTGGCCCACAGTCCGGGGCCGCCGGCGATGAGGAACACACCGCTGGTGACCGCCAGCACACCGAGTACGCCCACCCAGCTCATGGTTTCGCCCAGCAACAGCAAGGCGCCGAACGAGGCCACCAGCGGGCCGGTGCCGCGTGCCACCGGGTAGACCACGGTGAGGTCACTGGCGGCATAACCGCGCAACAACACATTGAAGTACACCAGGTGCGT
>JACMKW010000467.1 GCA_014379885.1 Rhizobacter sp. | reverse complement strand
GTGGGCGGATAGACGATGTCGAACTTGTCGCCACCGAACTCCTTCAGCGACAGGTGGGCTTCGTTCTCCCAGGCCAGCAGCACGTCGCCGATGCCGCGTTCGGCGAAGGTCACGGTCGAACCGCGCGCACCCGAGTCGAGCACCGGCACGTTGCTGAACAGCTTGGCGACGAAGTCCTTCGCCTTGGCGTCGTTGCCGCCCGGCTGCTTCAGCGCGTAGCCATAGGCCGCGAGATAGCCCCAGCGCGCGCCGCCCGAGGTCTTCGGGTTGGCGGTGATGATCGAGACGCCGGGCTTGACCAGATCGCCCCAGTCCTTGATGCCCTTGGGGTTGCCCTTGCGCACCAGGAAGATATAGGTCGAGGTGTAAGGCGAGCTGTTGTGCTTCAGGCGCTTCTGCCAGTCGGTCGGCAGCAGCTTGGCGCGCTCGGCGATCTCGTCGATGTCGTAGGCCAGCGCCAGTGTCGTGACGTCTGCCTCGATGCCGTCGATCACCGAGCGGGCCTGCTTGCCCGAGCCGCCGTGCGATTGCTTCACGCTGAGCTTGTCGCCGGTCTTGCCGAGCCAGTACTTGGCGAAAGCGGCGTTGTACTCCTGATAGAGCTCGCGCGTCGGGTCGTAGGAGACGTTGAGCAGCGTGATGTCCTTGGCGGCAGCCAGGCCGGCTGCGGCGGCCAATGCCAGGGTGGCCGCGGTGCGGAAAAGGGTTCGAGCCGTCGTCATGGGAAGCGTCCTTTGCGGGTCATTTCGGGCGGTCGCGTAACCGTCTACACGGATGCTAGGTGCGCGGGTCGATTCAAAGAACGAATGAATTCGCCCATTGATATGCGTAAAACGCGCATGGCTCTTGATGGAGGCGTTTAGACGGCCCAGCGCAGCGCGTAGGCAGGCGTGAGACCGGCGTCCGTCGCATGCGGCTCCTCTGCCGGCCGGCTGAGAACGCGTTGCAGAACACGGTGCTCGATCGCATCGAAGGCGGCACCGCGCGCCCTGGGCCGGGCCAACTGCACGCGCTCGTCGAGCGCAATGCGGTGGTCCTCGATCAGTACCACGCGGTCGGCGAGCGCGACGGCCTCGGTCACGTCGTGCGTGACCAGCAGCGCCGTGAAGCCGTGTCGTTGCCAGAGGCGCTCGATCAGGCCGTGCATTTCGATCCGCGTCAGCGCGTCGAGCGCACCGAGCGGCTCGTCGAGCAGCAGCAGGCGAGGCGTGTGCACCAGGGCACGCGCCAGCGCCACGCGCTGGCGTTGACCGCCGGAGAGGACGGCGGGCCAGTCCTTGGCGCGATCCGACAGCCCGACCTGCGAGAGCGCCTCGCGAGCGCGCTCCTGCGCGTCCGGGCCGTCGAGCCCGAGCGCGACGTTGTCGAGCACCCGCTTCCAGGGCAGCAGCCGCGCGTCCTGGAACATGATGCGGATGTCGCTCTGGTGGCCCGCCTGCGCGTCGCCATCGAGCGTGATCTGCCCCGCGTCAGCCGTTTCCAACCCCGCCAGCAAGCGCAGCAAGGTGCTCTTGCCGCAGCCACTGCGGCCCACGATGGCAATGAACTCACCCGGGGCGATACGCAGGTCAGCACCTTGCAACACCTGGCGGCCCGCGTAGGCCTTGGACAAGCCAAAGGCCTCGACCGCCGCGCCGCGGATTTCGATGTGGTGCCGCTTCATGCGCTCGCTCCCTGATAGCCGGGGTGCCAGCGCAACCACCAGCGCTCCAGTCCCTTGGCCAGCAGATCGGCCAGCTTGCCCAGCAGCGCGTAGAGCAGGATGCCTACCAGCACCACATCGGTCTGCAAGAACTCGCGCGCATTCATCGTCATGTAGCCGATGCCGGCCTGGGCCGAGATGGTTTCAGCCACGATCAGCAACACCCAGGTCAGCCCCAACGAGAAGCGCACGCCCACCAAGATCGACGCCACCGCACCGGGCAGGATGACCTGCCAGTACAGCTGCCAGTTGGTCAGGCCATAGCTGCGCGCCATCTCGATCAGCCCCTTGTCGACCGAGCGGATGCCGTGAAAGGTGTTGAGGTAGATCGGGAAGAACACGCCGAGCGCCACCAGAAAGAGCTTGGCCGACTCGTCGATGCCAAACCACAAGATCACGAGCGGTATCAAGGCCAGCGCCGGAATGTTGCGCACCATCTGCAGACTCGAATCGAGCAGCAGCTCGGCCGGCCGGAACGTGCCGGTCAACAAACCCAGCGCCAGACCCAACCCGCCACCGATCGCAAAGCCAGCCGCCGCCCGCCAGGTGCTGGTGGCCACGTGCTGCCAGATCTCGCCCGAGACGGTGAGCGCCCAGAAGGCTTTCAGCACCGCCCAGGGCTCGGGCAACACACGGGTCGACAGCCAACCGGCCTGCGACGAGAGTTGCCACAGCGCCAGCACGAACACTGGCACCAGCCAGGGCAGGATGCCGTTCGCATTGAGCTTGACTGTCTTGAGCCTGTCGAAGGGGTCAAAGCGCCGTGCCAACGCAGACGCGGGCTTCGGCAGGCTCAGCCCGAACGGGGTAGTTGTGTTGCTCATCTCCAGCGCCCTCAGCTCTGCGAGACACGCGGCACGTAGGTGTTGGCGACGATCTCGCCAAACGGCCCGGTGAGGTTGCTCGAAGCGAGCTTCTCGCGCAGTTGCAGCGGCAAGAGCGGGAACACCAGTTCTGCGAAGCGGTAAGCCTCTTCCAGGTGCGGATAGCCCGAGAAGATGAAGTACTCCAGGCCCAGATCGGCGTACTCCTTGATGCGGTCGGCCACCTGCTGCGGGTTGCCCACCAGCGCCGTGCCGGCACCGCCGCGCACCAGGCCCACACCGGCCCACAGGTTGGGCGACACCTCCAGGCCCTCGCGAATATTGGCCTTGTTGAATTGGCCCTTGTGCAGCGCGGCCATGCGGCGCTGGCCCACCGAATCCATCTGCGCGAACTTGGCCTGCGCGGCAGCGACCACTTTTTCGTCGAGGTGCGACACCAACTCGCCGGCTGCGCGCCAGGCCTCGTCTTCGGTCTCGCGCACGATCACATGCAAACGGATGCCGAACTCAAGCGTGCGCCCGTACTTGGCGGCACGGGTTCGAATGTCGGCCACCTTGGCCGCCACCGCGGCCGGCGGCTCGCCCCAGGTGAGGTAGGTATCGAGCTGCTGCGCAGCCAGTTCGTGCGCTTCTTCCGACGACCCGCCAAAGAACACCGGCGGGTACGGCTTGCTGATGGGCGGGTACAGCACCTTGCCGCCCTTCACGCTGAGGTGCTTGCCCTCGAAGTCAAAGCCTTCGCTGTCGTGGCTCTTGGTCAGCAGCTCACGCCAGATGGTGAGGAACTCGGCCGACTGCACATAGCGCTCGGCATGAGGCAAGAAGAGACCATCGCCTTCCAGCTCGGCGGCGTCGCCACCTGTCACCAGGTTCACCAGCAAGCGCCCACCCGAGAGCCGGTCGAGCGTGGCCGCCATGCGGGCCGACTGCGAAGGCTGCACCAGGCCGGGCCGCAGCGCCACCAGGAATTTCAGGCGTTTGGTCGCATCGATGAGGCTCGCCGCCACGACCCAAGAGTCTTCGCAGGAGCGGCCGGTGGGCAGCAACACACCTTCATAGCCGAGGCTGTCGGCGGCAATCGCCACCTGCTTGAAATACTCGAAGCTGGTGGTGCGTGCGCCCAGGCTGGTGCCGAGGTAGCGAGAGTCGCCGTGGGTGGGGATGAACCAGAGAATCTTCATTTGACTTATTTCCTTGCCAGTTGGGCAGCCTGGGGTTGCCACACGATCTCGGCCACCTTCACGGGGCGCGGGATCAGTTCGAGTTGGTGAAATGCATCGGCCACACGCTGTTGGTCGGCCACGATTTGGGCGCTGATGGGCCCCACCGGCGAGGGCGGGCGGCGCGAGATGAACAGGTGCACTGTGGCGAGGTTCAAGCCGCTGAAGTCGGCAATCAGTTGCGCAGCCTCCTTGCGGTTGTTTTGCACATACGCGTCGGCGCGCGTCAGCTCTTCGAACAAGGCCAGCAGAACCTGCGGGTGCTTCTCGGTGAAGGGCCGAGAGGCAAGATAGAAAGAGTTGTTGCCCGACAAGCCCACGCCGTTGGTCAACACACGCGGCTTGATCGACAACTCGGTCGCTGCATAGAACGGGTCCCAGATCGCCCACGCGTCGACCGCGCCTTTTTCAAACGCGGCGCGCGCTTCGGCGGGGGCCAGGTAGATGGGCGTGATGTCGCGGAACGTGAGGCCACCCTTTTCCAGCGCACGCACCGTCAGGTAATGCGCGCTCGAGCCTCTTTGCAGCGCGATGCGTTTGCCTTTCAGATCGGACAGCGTGCGCAGTGGCGAGTCGTGCTGCGCCAGCACGGCCGAGCTCAGCGGCTTGGACGGCTCGGCGCCCACGTACAACAAATCTTTGCCCGCAGCCTGCGCAAACACCGGCGGCGAATCGCCGGTGAGCCCGAACTCCAACGCGCCCACCGACAAGGCTTCGAGCAACTGCGGGCCGGCGGGGAATTCGATCCACTGCACGCGGGTGTTGGGGAATCGCTTCTCCAGCAGACCTTGCTGTTTGATGATGACGAGGTTGACGGCAGCCTTCTGAAACCCGATGCGCAACTGCGCCGGGCCGGCACCCGCCTGCGCCCAACCCAGCAAAGGCAGGGCGAGCGCCAAGCCCACGAACACGCGACGTGTGGCACCCATGGTGTTCAGCGCGCGGCCAGCAGCTTGACGGAGGGCAAGGCGTCAGACACCTTGATGGCCTTGGGGATCAACTTCAAATCGAAGAAGGCATCGGCGATCTTCTGCTGCTCGGCGGCGACGGCCGGCGAGATCGGCTTGATGCCATACGCAAAGCGGTTCGCCGCCACTTCGGTGATCTGGATGTCGAGCCCGATCTGCGGCGCGAGGAACTTGGCCACTTCGGCCGCGTTCTGGGTGGCCCACGCATCGAGCTTGGCGAGTTCGTCCACGATGGCCTGCACCACCTGCGGGTTCTTGTCGGCGTAGCTGCGCGAGGCCAGGTAGAACTGGTGGTTGGCCACCAGGCCCGTGCCATCGGCCAGGATGCGTGCGCCAAGTTGCTTCTCGGCGGCGGCGAAGAACGGGTCCCAGATCACCCAGGCATCGACCGCGCCTTTCTCGAAGGCGGCGCGCGCATCAGCGGGCGGCAAGAAGACGGTTTGAACCTCGCTGTACTTGAGGCCGGCTTTCTCCAGCGCCTTCACCAACAGGAAGTGAACGTTCGAGCCCTTGTTGAGCGCCACCCTTTTTCCTTTGAGACCGGCCACGCTCTTGAGCGGTGAGCCCTTGGGTACGAGGATGGCCTCGGCCTTGGGTGCGGGTGGCTGGTTGGCCACGTAGACGAGATCGGCGCCAGCGGCTTGCGCAAAGATGGGTGGCGCTTCCCCCACCGTGCCGAAGTCGATCGAGCCCACGTTCAGGCCTTCGAGCAGCACCGGGCCGGCGGGGAACTCGGTCCACTTCACTTCAATGGCAAGCGGTGCGAGGCGTTTCTCCAGGTCACCGCGCGCCTTCAGCAGCGTGAGCGTGCCGTACTTCTGGTAGCCGATGCGCAGCACGCTCTTGGCCTGCGCGCGCGCCAGTGTGCTCACCCCGGCGAACGAGAAGCCCGCGGCCGATGCAGCGGCGGTGACGATGGCCTTGCGGCGCGATGGGTTCGGTGCGTGCGTCATGTTTGTTCGTGCTCAAGAAAACTGCTGAGGACTGAACAGTACGCAGCAGGCTCTCAGTTGAGAACGAAGCAAATCGGCTTTCCTTGGTCAGTATTCGAATACCGACAGCCGGCAGCAACCTTTGCGACAACACGCCCAATCGTTCAGCGAAACAATGCGCCTTCGGCGCGGCGGGCGCAGCCACCTTTTTTGCAAGGACCACCCCATGTACTCAGACGTCTCCCTGTTCATCGACGGTGAATGGACGGCCGGCACCAGCGGCAAGAGCGAACCCATCATCAACCCCGCCACCGGCAAGACGCTGGCTCGCTTGGCGCACGCGAGCACGGCCGACCTCGACCGGGCGCTGGCCGCGGCCGACAAGGGCTTCAAGCAGTGGCGTGCCGTCTCGGCCTTCGAGCGCTACAAGATCTTGCGCCGCGCCGCTGAGCTGATGCGTGAACGCGCCGCCGAGATCGGCGAATTGATGACGCTGGAGCAAGGCAAGCCGCTGGCCGAAGCGAAAGCTGAAGCCGCCTCGGCCGCCGACCTGATCGACTGGTTTGCCGAAGAAGCACGCCGCACTTATGGCCAGATCGTGCCGCCGCGTGTGGAGGGTGTGAGCCAGTTGGTGATCAAGGAGCCGGTGGGCGTGGTGGCCGCGTTCACCCCGTGGAACTTCCCCATCAACCAGGCGGTGCGCAAGGTTTCGGCCGCGCTCGCCGCCGGCTGCTCGGTCATCCTGAAAGGCCCGGAAGAAACACCCGCGAGCTGCGCCGCGCTGGTGCGCGCCTATGCCGACGCTGGCGTGCCAGCCGGCGTGGTGAATCTGGTGTTCGGTGTGCCGTCGGAGATTTCTGAATACCTGATCCCGCACCCCATCGTGCGCAAGATCACCTTCACCGGCTCCACGCCGGTGGGCAAGAAGCTCGCCGCACTCGCGGGCCAGCACATGAAGCGCATCACCATGGAGCTGGGCGGCCACGCACCGGCCATCGTGTTCGAAGATGCCGACGTGGCCTCGGCCGCCAAGATGCTGGCCGCCGCCAAGTTCCGCAACGCCGGCCAGGTGTGCGTGTCACCCACGCGCTTCCTGGTGCAAGAGTCGGTGTACGACAAGTTCCTCGACGGCTTCTTGTCCACCGCCTCGGGCATCAAGGTGGGCGATGGCATGAACAAGGAAACCCGCATGGGCCCGCTTGCCAACAGCCGGCGCATCGAAGCCATGCACATGTTCGTGGACGACGCCGTGGGCAAGGGCGCCAAGCTGGCGCTGGGTGGCAAGCGCATCGGCACCGAAGGTTATTTCTTCGAGCCCACGGTGCTGACAGATGTGCCGCCAAACGCGCGTGTGCTGAGCGAAGAACCCTTCGGGCCGCTGGCGATCATCATGCGCTTCAAGGGCTTCGACGACGTGGTGGCCGAAGCCAACCGCCTGCCCTACGGCCTGGCCGCATATGCGTTCACCAAGTCACTCAAGACCGCCTCGGCCATTGGCTCGGCCATCGAGAGCGGCATGGTGTCGATCAACCACTTCGGCCTGGCCTTGCCCGAGGTGCCCTTCGGCGGCATCAAGGATTCGGGCTTTGGCACCGAAGGTGGCAGCGAAGCCATCGAGGCCTACCTCAACAGCAAGTTCGTGACGCAGGTCGGGTTGTAAGAGCAACGCGCTTCAGCATGACAACGGCCCGCTTCACGCGGGCCGTTTTGCTGGGGTCACCCTCTTGAGTCAACCCTTCTTGCCACCAAACAGCAGCAAGCCAGCGCCCGCCACGATGGCGCCCACGCCCAGCCAGATCGGCACGTTGACCGACTCCTTCTCTTTCACCGACAGCTCGATCGGCCCGAGCTTGATGTCGTGCGTCTCCTTGGTGAAACTGAAGCCGCCATACAGCAGGCCGAGCAAACCGGCGGCAATGAGAATCGCTCCGACGAGCTTGATGGGGTTCATGAATCTGTTCTCCTGGGAGCAGCGCTCAGGCTACGGGGTTGAGCACGCAGTGTAGGAGAGCGGCCCCGCAGGGCGCTGGCAGATGTTCAGATCGCGAAAGAGAACTCCAGCGGGTGTGCACGTTCGACCCGCCGGGCACGCTCCACACGGTGGATCAGCAGCTCGACCAGGGTCTTGGCCTGCGGCAGCGGGCCGAAGCCCGCCTCGGTGTTGATGTGGCCCACGTCGCCCAGGTTCACGAACTGCGAACCCCAGCGGCGAGCCCAAGCCCGCGCATTGTCGGCACGCATCCACGGGTCGGTGTCGCTGCCCAAGAGCACGCTGGGGACAGGCAGACGCTCCTGCGGCAACAGGGGCACAGCAGAAAACTTCTCGGGGTCAGCCGGTGCGACCAGCAGCGCCGCGTGAATGCCCTGCCCGCCCTGGCCCAGATAGCGCGCCAGCGCAAGGCAGCCGAAGCTGTGGCCCACCGCCACCCAGCGCGCAGTGGGGTCACGCGCCACGGTGAGCGCCACCCGCTCGGACCAGCGCGCCAGATCGGCCGCGCCCCAATCGTCTTGCATCACACGCACTGCGTTGCGAAAGTGCGCTTCGAGCCAGGTCTGCCAGTGCGCGTGGCCACTGCCGTGCAGGCCTGGCACCACAAGCACACGAACGGGGTCGCCCTTGAATGCCATGCGCTCACTCAAGGTGTGGCCTCAAAGCGTGGCAATCGACACTTCGGTCGACTTGACGAGCGCAATCACGTCGCGCCCCGGCGCCAGGCCCAACTCCTTCACCGAGCGGGTGGTGATGACCGAGGTGACGATCAGGCCTGATGGTGTGATGACATCGATCTCGGAGACAACCGGCCCTTCGATGATCTCTTTGACCTTGCCGCGAAACTGGTTGCGCACATTGATGGCGGTGATGCTCATGGTGTTGTCCTTGGGTGAATGAAAGAGATGTCAGTGCGGCGCCGCACCCGTGGCACGGTTGCGCACGAGCAAGGGGTCGCGCTCGCGCGCGGCGCCTGAGTGGCGAGCGAAGTCGTCAACGCGGTCGGTCAGCGCCTGCAGGCTGCGGTCCAGGCGCTCGCGTACTTCAGGCGACGGCGCATAACCCAGCGTCTCGTGCCGGGGAATCTGCGCGTCGGTAGCGAACACCGGGTCGAGAATGAGGCGCGCCCCCAGCACCGACAGCACGGGCTTGAGCGCGTAGTCGAGTGCCAGCAGGTGGGCGATGCTGCCGCCAGTGGCCAGCGGCAGCACCGTCTTGTCGCGCAGGCCGTCTTGCGGCAGCAGGTCAAGAAAGGCCTTGAGCAAGCCACTGTAGGCCGCCTTGTAAATGGGCGTGGCCACCAGCACCACCTGGGCCTCCCGCACGTGCTGCAGCGCCTGCTGGATCACCGGGTGGTCAAACTGCGCATGCAGCAACGCCTCGGCCGGCAAATCACGAACCGCGATGGTGTGCAAGCTCGACGCCACCGGTTGCAGCCTCGCCTGCGCCAATTGCAGCAAGCTGTTCGAGCGTGATGAGGCAGCAGGGCTGCCCAAGATGCCGACGATCTTCATGTGAGCCGTTCTTGTTGAAAGCGTGTTCACGATACGAAGCCCGCCACTTTTGGCCAACGAATAAGAACGGTTTTCGATAGCGGGAAATCGCATACGCCCGGACGGCGTGGCCGGTTTTGAGATGATCCGGGCATGCATGGCACGACACCCGCTCATCCACCTCTGCTTGTGGCCTGCCTGTGCGCACAGTGGTGCAGCAGCTGTCGCGAATACCGTAGTACCTTCGATCAAGTGGCGCAGGCCTTCCCCGGCATGCGCTTCATCTGGGTCGACATCGAAGACGAAGCCGATCTGGTCGACCCGGTGGAGGTGGAAAACTTCCCCACGCTGCTGATCACCGACGAAAGCGGCCCACGTTTCTTCGGGCCGCTGACGCCGCACAAGGAAACGCTGGTGCGCCTGCTGCGAGCGCAGGCCGAAGCCCCGGGCGCCGCACCGTTGGCCGACGTTGATCTTCAGGCGCTGGCGCGGCGGCTGCGACACGGCTGAACGACATGCCAAACAGAAGCAAAACGCCCACATCGAGTGGGCGTTTTGCTTCTGTTTGCGAGGTTGTGATGCCCGCTCAACGAACTTTCTTGGGCCGACCCGCCTTGATCGCGACAAGTGCATCAAGGGCAACCTTGAGATGAGCATCATCCAAAGCGGCCAGCACCTGCAAGCCAGCACGCAACAGTTCGCTCTTTTTCGCCGGCCGCTGAAAGGCCAGAGCGCGCTTCTTCAGTGCAGGGATCAGATCGAAATCCTGGTGTGGCATGGTGAAGCTGTCTCGCACCAGCTTGACGCGGGGTTTTTCGGCGCGCCCTGCGGCCGTTGTGCTCTTGGGCACGGCAGACGAGGCAGACGGTTTTTTAACCGGCGTGGCACGCGGCCGGATGGGAGCGGCCCGTTTGGCGGCTGCCTTGGCAGGCGTGGCAACGGGATTCTTGCGGGCTGTCTTCACGGGTGTCTTGGCAGCAGTCATGTGACCTCGGTTGAAATGGTGTATATCATTTATACCATTTAACAAGCGCGCTGCTCATTGACTGCAAACGCTCAACCGCGCGCAGCGGACAGCAACCCCTTGAAGAAGGATGAAACGCGGTTCCTTTTCCTGTACTTACTCAGCTGAAGGCCCAGGCCATCGAACTCGTCGATGCGTTTGCCAAACAAGCGCGCAGAGACGTCAAAGGTCAACTCTTCGCCGTAGCCTTCTGCATCCACCTCGTCGATAGGGCACAAGCCCAGCACACGTGCCTCTTCCGGAAGCGGGGAACCGATGTTGGTGAAAAGACCGTCGTCTGACGCGCCCGCCGCAGACCGAAGGTGACGGCCACCTTCGTGGAGGCTGTAACCCCAGAGGTTCACCACGCTGTGGAGCACGACGGACAAGACTTGGCCTTCGGGGTAGAGGCCCAGCAGATTGGCCTTGAAGTTCTGAAAGCGCAGAGAAGCCCCGTTGATGCGGCGACGGGCCCCATCGTCAAAAAAATAGCTGGGCAGCTTCGCGTCGCAGACGATGACACCTTCGGGGAACGCGCCGATGAAGAGCGCACCGGCGCGCGGATACATGGCAGTTTCAAAGTCCGACTCACCCACCCGCTCGTAGCCAGACAGCCCGAGCCGATCGCGAATGTCATCGGCTCGCTCGGCATCGTGCTGCGGGCGGGTGCCAAAGTAGCCGGGCTCTTCGGTGGCGAAGACGGCGAAGACTTTCCATCCCATGTGAGCACCTGACCTCGCCCGTGATTCCGTCGATCATGCCTCGACGAATCAGCATCGCAAACGCTAATCGGACTTGATGACAAACGTGTGGCCACGGGCCAGCCCGTCTGTGATGTAGTTGTCACATGCCGCTGCTACCTTCCTTCGTCCCCCTTTGGGGTCGATGAAGGTTGACATGCCCTCCCCGTCTGCTGCCCGCTTGTTCAGGTTCAGTGCCGCCCGCGCCGTGTGGGCGTGCTGTGCTGCAGCGGCTGCACACGCCACCGCTGCGCAGCACGCCGAAGGCATCTACCTGACGGAGGGCGACGATGGCGCCATTCACCTGTCAGACCACGCCGAAGACGCCCGCGCGCGCCTGCTGGTTGAAACGCGAGCCGCACAGCCGGCAGCACCGAACGGCCAAACCGCGATGGGATCGCCACGTGACCGGCAGCTCACAGAAATTGTGCGCACTGCTGCGAGCAGACACCGGGTTGCGCCCGAACTGCTGCACGCCGTGATTGCCACCGAATCGGGTTATGCCGTGCGCGCGGTGTCACCGCGCGGCGCTCAGGGTTTGATGCAGCTCATGCCCGCGACCGCGCTCGGCTATGGCGTGACAGACCCCTTCGACCCGCGCCAGAACGTGAATGCCGGAGCGCAGCACCTGCGGCGCCTGCTCGACCAGTTCGGGCAGAACACCACGCTGGCGCTGGCTGCCTACAACGCGGGCGCCGCTGCCGTGGTGCGGCACCGCTACAGCATTCCGCCGTTTGCAGAGACCGCCGCCTATGTGCCTCGGGTGCTGCGGCACTTGGCGCAATTGCGCTCGGAATCCACACCCTCACTTCTTCCCTGAGCCAGCCATGCCCATGAAATCGCATCACACCCCCGCACTCCCCGCCTTGTTGGTCTTGCTGGCCACGTTGTCAGCCTGTGGTGGCGGAGACAGCACCGACGCACCACCCAGCGCGCCCCTCGCCAACCCGAGCTCGGGCGCCTACGGCTGGACCTTGAAAGCCTCGGGGCCAACCAGCGCGTTGAAGCACGGCCTCTCGCTGGTACACCCCAGCCTGCCGGACAACGAATACGTGATCGAAGTGGCGAGCGAAGCCATCACCGACACACGCCTGGTGCTCAGCGGCACGGTGAATGCGGGCCAACGCTCGGCGGGTGCCATTCAGCCCCATGCATTGCTCTACATCTTCGGTGGTGATGTGCGCAGCGTGCCGATGCAAGCCAACGGCACGGCGCCGCTGTCGCGGGTAAAACGCTCGAACACCAACTCGGCCTGCCGTTTCTTGCTGGCGGCCAACGACCACGCCACAGCCGACAACTCACGCTTCATCGTCTCGACCGGCGGAGCCGACGGCGTGTGCGGCACCGCCGACGACGGCCGTGCCGAGGTTCGCCTCTCCAGTAGCGCGACATTGGGCTACACGGTGCTCGCCGGTGACAAACCACTCGGCGTGGCGCGAGACCCGGCAACACTTGCCCCGCGCGGCTGGATCTACCCCCGTCACGTCGAGCTGTGGGGCACGCCAGCCACGAGCCTCCCCACACGCGCCACGGGCACCGCCCTCACCAGCGTGGTGGCCAGCACTTTCGAGTCGGCCCTGGTCGCAGATGGCACACAGATGAGCGTGCTCAACTTTGGCAGCGGCAACACCGTCACCGAAGTGCCGCTGAATGGGGCGCTCACCGCTGGCACCGGCTGGCAATTGATCGGCTTCGATGCCAATGCCTTCTATGTCTACGACGGCAATTCGGCGAACACCTTCAATTCGCCGTTGCGCGTGCTGCGAATCACGCGTGTCAACCCCGTCGCGACGCAGCTGGCCGCCGGCACCGGCCTCATCGGCGTGGCCAGCATGGGCACCGACGTTTTGTACCTGACGGTGTTCTTGCCCGCCGGCAACCAGCTCGTGACCCTCAACAAGGCCGGTGGCGTGCGCTCCGACACCACCTACCCCATCACCACCAAACCCACGGTTCAGACGGGTGCAAACGGCAGGCATCAGCTGTGGTTCGTCACCGGCGTTGGCAGCGCGAACGTGAGCCACAGCATCGACATCATCGACGAGAGTGGGGTTCTGCTGCACTCGGCCGCAGGAGGCTTTCCGATGGGCATGGCCGAAGCCGGCACCGAGAACTTCAACAACAGCGAAAGCCGCACCCGATTCATCTTTGCGCAGGGGTTTGGCGCGCGCGCCTTCGCTGATGCCAGCCTCGTGAGCTACGACACCTTGACCAACTCCCCGAGCGTGCTGGGCGTGCTGCCCGGCGCGGCCGACTATGGCGCCGACTATGTGTTCGCCAGTGCCACGGGCGGGCCTGGCTCGTTCGGCGTGGGTTTCGCCACACGCTCGAACGGTGGCAACTACGCGGAGCCAGGCTCACGGGTGTTCTCCTACGAGCTCGGTTCTGCTGCCAGCATGAAAACGACGACGCGGCGGTGATCGCTGCGAATCGGCCGTTCATCAGCCGACACCCTGAACCCCGGCTAGCCGGCACGCCCGGCCCGGAGGGGCCGGTGCTGATTCAGGTCTCGCCGGTCGAACGCGGGGGTGTGCTCGACTACCTGCAGTGCCTGAGCGCGCAGTGGGCCTCGCACGGCACGCCGTCCCATGCGGTGCCGATGTCCAAGTCGCTGGCGCAGGAACGATCGCTGGACGACCGGGTGGCCGATTGCTGCCTGCAAAGTGGCCGCCCCGCTCACGGGTCACCGTGCTCGATCGTCTTGCACTTCTCGGGCTATGGCTATGGCCAGCGCGGCTTGTGTTTCTGGCTGCTGCGTGAGCTTGAAATCCTGAAAGAAGCCCGGCGGGGTTCAGTCCATCTGGTAATCGTCTTTCACGAGCTGTTTGCCAAGGGCCCGCCCTGGCGATCGGCGTTCTGGGTCTCGGGTGCACAGGCCTGGATCGCGGGGCGGGCGGCCCGGCTGGCCGACGTGGTATGGACCAACACCGAGTCTCACGCCAACTGGCTGCGTGGGGCAACCCGCAACGGAACCCCGCTGCATGCTCGGCCGGTGTTCTCGAACGTGGGAGAGCCCGCGATCAACCCTGCGCTCAGTGCTCGACGAGCCAGCGCCGTGGTGTTCGGCTCGGCCCCCACGCGGCAGCGCGCCATCAATGGGCTCAAGGGCATGGCGTCAGCGCTGCGGGCGCTCGGTGTCGAGGAGCTGATCGAAGCGGGCAGCGGAGGCCCTTCGCAGAACCCACCCACCGCGTTGCCTTGTCGCTATGTGGGTCAGCTCGCACCGGATGAGCTCGGCGTGCTGCTGCGGTCTTCACGCTTCGGTCTGCTGGACTACGAGTCACATGGTCTTGCCAAATCCGGCGTGTTCGCAGCCTATGCAGCGCACGGTTGTGTGGTGCTGAACACGAGCCCGCACTTGTCGGACAGCGACAACTTGCAGGCCGACAGGGACTACCTCGCCCTCGCCTCGCCGGCGGCAGCCGATCTCACGCTTGCGGCCCTGCAGGCACGCGCCACGCGACTTGATCGCTGGTACCAGGGTCATCGCCTCGACCAGCAGGCGCGAGAACTGCTGGTGCTCGCGGGCAGCGCTTCCTGATGCCGGATTGGCCCGGAAGGGCCATGGCGTGTGCTGCAGCCAAGTGCGGGCCGTCTTGATCGGTCACTAAAGTCCTACAGGATGTAACCCCGACGGAGGGGCGCTGCACTTCCCCTGACCGCCCACACCATGAGCAGCGTCCTGCCTCTATCGAAAGACAGTTCCTCTACAGCCACAGGTGCAGACCAGGCGGCGCTCGAGCAGCAGTCTCACCCCACGTACCGGGCCGACATCGACGGCTTGCGCGGCATTGCCGTGCTGTCAGTGCTGGCCGTGCACTCCTTCCCACAATGGGTCAGGAGCGGTTTTGTCGGTGTCGATGTCTTCTTCGTCTTGTCGGGCTTTTTGATCACCGGCATCTTGCTCAACGCGCTGGAAGCGGGCAGCTTCAACTACCGCGACTTTTACGCGCGCCGTGCGCGGCGCATCTTCCCGGCGCTGTGCCTGGTGCTGCTGGCCTGTTTGGTGTTCAGCGCGCTGTTCACACCCCCGAGCGTGGCGCGCATGGTCGGCACCCACATCGCTGCGGGCGCCGGGTTCGTCTCCAACATCGTGCTCTGGAAAGAGGCCGGCTATTTCGATGCCGCCTCCGAGGCCAAACCGCTGCTGCACCTGTGGTCGCTCGGCATCGAGGAGCAGTTCTACCTCGTGTGGCCGCTGATCATGGTGCTGTTGTTCAGGCACAAGCGGTGGGCGCTGGGCATGGTGTTCGCCGGCATCGTGGTGTCGTTCGCGCTCAACGTGGCGCTGGTGGCCGACAAGCCGATCGGCACCTTTTTCTTGCCGCCCACACGCCTGTGGGAACTGATGCTGGGCGCGCTGCTCGCCCAATTCACCCACCAGCATCGCGGTGGCCCGGTCGCGTGGCTGCAGCAGCGCTTTGTCACTCACGGCTGGTGGAACCGGCATCTGGCCGATGCCTGTTCGTTCGGCGGGCTCGCGATGATCGTCGCGGCGCTGTGGCTGATCGACAAGACCGATCAATTTCCGGGCTGGTGGGCATTGCTGCCCACGACAGGCACCTTGTTCCTGCTGGCCAGCGGCCCCCAGGCCTGGGTCAACCGCTACCTGCTGTCGCAGCCCATCCTGCGTTTTTATGGGCTGGTGAGTTACCCGTTGTACCTGTGGCACTGGCCTTTGCTGAGCTTCCCCGTGGTGCTCGGCATCGCGCTCACCAACGAAGTGCGGGTGATGATCCTCATCGCCAGCGTCGTGCTGGCCGCCCTCACCTATGAGCTGGTCGAGAAGCCGATACGCTTCGGCCGCCGCGGACCGCGCACCGCTCTCCTGTCGTGCCTGGCACTCGCCACCGTGGGCCTGTGCGGATGGGCGCTGCGCGAGACCGATGGCTTGCTCAACACCTATCCGCAAAGCATGCGCGGCATCGCCTCGACCGAATTCCGCTTCGACTACCAGGAGTACCGCGTCGACCGCTGCATGCTGCGCCTCGACCAAGGCCCGGAGGTCTTCGCCCCGGAATGCATGCCGCCAGGCAACACCACCCAAAGAACACTGCTGCTGTGGGGCGACTCGCATGCCGCTTCGCTCTACCCCGGGCTTGCGCAACAGCTGCCGCTGAACGGTGCGGCCTACCATCTCGCGCAGTACACCGCCGCCCGTTGCCCTCCCTTGATGACGGCCCCGCTGCGCAGCAGCCGAGACTGCGAGCGCATCAACGAGTTCGTCTTGAAGCGGATCGAAGAGCATCGGCCCGAGACGGTGGTGCTCGCGGGCCACTGGGCGCTCTACGGCACCGACCCCGCCTCCCTGGGCGACAACATGGAGGCCTTGCAGCAGACCGTGGCCCACTTGAAGTCGCTGGGCGTTCAACGGGTGGTGGTGTTCGGCCATCTGCCCACGTGGACCCTCGCGCAGCCGCGCATCCTGCTCGAACACTGGCAGAAGTCTCGCGTGCTGCCCGAGCGCAGCCATGACCACCTGAACCCCGCCTCGCTGCGCGCCGACCGCGCCGTGGCGCAGGCCATGGCCGAGACGGGCGCACTGTTCGTGTCGCCGATTGCGCTGCTGTGCGATGCATCGGGCTGCCAGGTCTCCATCGCCCGCGACGACGCGCATTACGCCGTGGCCAACGACGACTCGCACCTGACGGCCCAAGGGTCGGAGCTGCTGATCCAGCGCAGCCTGGGCATCATCCTGCAGCAGGAAGCGGGCACGGGCGCCACCAGGAACGTTGCACTCAAGTGAGCGCACCACGCTCACTTGCGGGCCAGCCGCTACACCACCGTGTCACAAACCTCTTTTAGTCTTTGCGCCCAGTGCCAGCGCAGTTGCTCTGCGTGATGCGCCACCCCGTTTGAACCAGAACATTCGAGGCGCCAAGCTGCGTTTCCAAGATGAACCCGAACCCCATCGCCACCGTTGTCATCCCCACCTATCAACGGCCCGACATGCTGCGCCTGTGCCTGCAGGCGCTGGCCAAGGCGCGTGCCAAGACCGAGACCAACGCGGTCGAAGTGATCGTCACCGATGACAGCCGCGATACCCGGTCGCAGCAACTCGTCGCCACCGAATTCCCCTGGGTTCACTATGTGGCCGGGCCGCGGCGGGGGCCGGCCGCCAACCGCAATTGCGGCGCGCAGCAGGCGCGCGGCCACTGGCTCATCTTCACCGACGACGATTGCATCCCCGACCCGGGCTGGTTGGCCGCGTACCTGCGCGCCTTTGGTCATGCCGGCAAGAAAGAACTCTTCGAGGGCCGTACGCGCGCCGATCGGCAACGCCAATCCAACACCGAAGAGTCGCCCGTGAATGAGACGGGTGGCTACCTCTGGTCCTGCAACATGGCGCTCACGACACGGCTGTTCCGCCAGTTGGGCGGCTTCTGCGAAAGCTTTCCCCACCCGGCGATGGAAGACGTCGACATGCGCCTGCGCCTGGAGCAGGGCGGCCAGCTGCCCGTGTTCGTGCCCTCGGCATCGGTTTGCCACCCGTACCGGCCGACCCGCGGCATGGGTTTCATCCGGCAGCACAACGCCTCGTACAAACACCTGCTCGAACGCCACCCGCAGCTTTGGCAATCGTTCACCTGGGCCGGCATCTCCCTCAATGCCGCCCGCCTGTTGCGGGCCGCCGCGCGCAATGCGTGGCAATACGGCCTGCGCGGCATCGGCACGCACCTCTACGCTGTCGCCACCAAGGTGCTGATCGATGCCCGCTTCAAGGTGCTGGGTGCACGCCTGGGCCGGCCCAGCGCCCCTTGAACGGCATGGCCGTCGATGCGCATCCTGATCATCAGCAATTGCCCGCTCGACCCCAACCAGGGCTCGGGCTACGTCATCACGGGCTATGCGCAGCACATGCGCGAGCGCGGCCATCAGGTCACGGCCTACGGCATCGAGCACTTCACGCCGTTTCCGCAGATGCGCCGCCTGACGCGCATCAGGCGCCTGCTGGGCTATGCCTACACGGCCGTGCGGCACGCACGTGCATCGTCTTACGACATCGTCGAGCTCTGGGGGGCGGAAGGCTGGCTCGCGCTGCTCTGCCTGCGCGCGCTGGGGCGCCATCACCCAATCCCGGTCTCGCGCTCGAACGGCCTGGAAACCCACTGGCATCAACTCCTCCGCCAGCCTGACACCTCATGGCGTGCGCGTGTGCGCCGCTACATCCAGGAACTGCCGGAGATCGCGTTCCGCGGTTGCGCTGCCCTGACCCTGGTGAGCCATTACGACGCGCGCTACGCCCGCGAACGCGGCTACCAACCCGAGCAGCGCCTGCTGGTGATGGAAAACGCACTGGAGCCGAGCTGGCTGCACCAGTCACCGCTTTTCGAGCGCGAACCTGTCATCGGTTTTGTGGGGGCCTGGTTGGCCAACAAGGGCAGCGAACTGCTCATCCCGGTGATCGAGCGTGTGCTCGCCAGCACACCCTCAGCACGTTTTGTGCTCATCGGTGTGGGCACACAAGGGCAGGCCGCGTTGGCGCAGGCCTTCCCGGGAGAGGCCCGCGTGATCGCCATCGCCTCGTGCCCACGGGCCGAACTGCGCGCGCACTATCACCGCATGGCGCTGTTGCTCATGCCCAGCGTGTTCGAAAGTTTCGGGCTGGTGGCTGCCGAAGCCATGTCGTGCGGCGTTGCGCTGGTGTCCACGCGCGTGGGTTTCGCGGCCGATCTGAGCCCGGCCGAATGCACCCATCTCGATGAGCGCACGCCGGCCAGCATCGCCCGCACACTGACCGCCTTGCTGAGCGACGAGCGCCGCCGGCAAGACCAGGCCCGCGCCGGGCACGCGCGTGTGCAGGCGCTTGAGTGGGCGCCTGTGGCCGATCAACTCGAAACGCTGTACCAGACCCTGCTTGCGCCGCCGGCAGAGGCTGCGAGCGAAGCCATGGCGCGCATCCCCCACGCCTCTCGATAGAACCCACGCCAGAACCCAAGCCCCACGGGCGGCCACCATGGACAAAGCACTGGATCACCGCTCGAAGGTGCTGGACCTGCTCAGGGCGGCCAGCGCCTTGATCGTCATGTGCGGCCACCTGCGCAATGCGCTGCTGCCCGATTTCGACCAACTCGTGGCACCCGGTCTGGCGTTGAAGGCCTTCTATCTCGTCAGCGGCATGGGGCATCAGGCGGTCATCGTGTTCTTCGTGCTGAGCGGCTACCTGGTCGGTGGCTCCGTCATCAAGGCGGGCGCCGGCTTTCGATGGATTGACTACGCGATCACGCGGCTCAGCCGGCTCTGGGTGGTGCTCGTGCCGGCCATCGCAGCCACTGCGCTGCTCGACCACCTGCTCGTGCAAGTCAACCCCGGCATCTTCGACGCTGCGCACGCGGCGGCGTGGCATTCCATCCCTGCGCGCGGCGACTATTCAAGCTCGCTCGCCACGGCGCTGTCGAACATCTTTTTTCTCCAGACCATCACCGCGCCGCCGTATGGCACCAACGGCCCGCTCTGGAGCCTCGCCAACGAGGCCTGGTACTACCTGCTGTTTCCTTGCCTGTGGAGCTTGTTTGGCGGCACGCTGAGCCGCCGTCAACGAGCGCTCACCTTGCTGGTGTTCCTGTCAGCGGCTGCCGTCATGCCCACGCCCATGCTGTCACTGTTCCTGGTGTGGCTGATGGGCGCTGCGATCCATGCGATCCCACCGAAGCGGTTCTTTGCCGCGGGGCCCTACGCATGGGCGAGCTTTCTCGTGCTGCTGGCCATGCTCCTGGCAGCGCGTACTGGGCATCTTCCTTACAAGGAGTTGCAGCTACCAGACCAGCTTCTTGGGCTCGCACTGGCAGGGTGGTGCCTGCATGTGCACGCCACGCTGACGAGCAGCCGCCGCTTGCCTTTCGAGAGGGCCATTCACGCCGCCTCAGAGATGTCGTATTCGCTGTACCTCATCCACATGCCCGTGGTCTTCGTGCTGGTGAGCCTGGTGTCGCCCCATGCGAAGGTCGCAGCCGACCTGCAAGGCCTGGCGCTGTTCGCCGGGCTGGCTTCGCTGGTCGTCGCGCTCTCCTGGGGCTACTGGTGGCTCTTCGAACGCCATACCGCCCTGGTGCGAAACCGACTGCTGGCGCGCTGGGGCAGCAAACGACGGGTTTCGCTGGCGTTACTCCAGGATCAGCCAGCGCCGCGCAGGGAAGCGGCGGATGACGATCAGGGTCAGCACGAGGCAGAACCCGTACGTCAGCACGACCGAGGCGGTGATGTTCCAGCCCTGTTGCACCCCCAGTTGCCCGAGCGCCGCTGAAATGGCGAAGTTAACCACCGGGGTGTGCAGCAGATAGACGCCGCCACTGCCCGGCAGCCTTCGCTGCGGCAACACCGAGCGC
>JACMKW010000466.1 GCA_014379885.1 Rhizobacter sp. | reverse complement strand
GGCAAAAAACTACGACACCGATCTGACGGAGTTTTCCGTTGAGCACGGCGAGTGCGGGCACTAGATTGGCCCCGTGCCGCCTCGCCAACCGGGGCAGCCCACTTGTTTCATCCAAGAGGCTGGCCCATGCCAAAGCGACCCGAATTCGTCAACCCACCGAGCGCATCTCCGCTCGGTCATGTGGTGCTGATTCGGCCCCTGTCGTTCATGCTGATGGCGCTGGCGGGGGCCGTGGCAGCACTGGCGCTGGTGGTGTACCTCAGCGTGGGCGACTACACCAAGCGCACCCGCGCAAGCGGCCTGCTGGCGTCTGACAAGGCGCTGCTCACGGTCATGGCCCCTGGGCGTGGCGTGGTGGCACAAAAACAGGTGCGTGAAGGCCAGGTCGTCAAGACTGGCGATGTGCTGTTTGTGCTGACGGTCGAACCAGCGCCCGCCGAGAAACTGGCCGACATCGCTGCCACCTTCGTCAAGCAGGCCCAGGTGGACAAGGCTCAGCGCTTGCAGGACAAAAAAACTGAAGCGCACAAGGTCGACAAGCAGATCGCCACCCAGCAGCAGAAGCTGTTGAAGTCGCGCGCCGAAGTTGCGCGCCTGCGCGAAGCCTCGAAGGAGGGCCAGCTCTCCGACCCCCTCATCCTGCAGCAGCTCGACGATGTGCTCGAGCAGCGCTCACGCCTTCAAACGCTGGAGAACACACGATCCCGCCTGGCCAAAGACGTCACCGCCCTGCAAGGCGAGGTGGCACAGACACAAACCGTCTTGCCCCAACCACAGGCCACACCGCCGCCGGTGCTGGTCAGGTCTCCTGCCGACGGCACCATCACCGCGGTCATGGCCGAACAAGGCATGGCGGTGGGCAACAGCGCGTTGTTCACGATGACGCCGGCCAGCACCCGCCTGGAAGCGCAGCTCTACCTGCCCGGCCGCCAGGCCGCGCGGGTGGTGCCCGGCCAGAAGGTGCAACTGCAGTACCGCATGGCACCGACCCAGGCCTTCAGCCGCCATGAAGGCACGGTGATTGATGTCTCTCTCGCACCCGTCGCAGCGCAGGAGCTGCCGCAATCCCTGACAGGGCGAGGCAGCCCCGGGCAAGTGGATGCGCCCCCGGATGCACCCCACCGCATCCGGGTGAGTCTGGCCCGCCAGACCATGACGGTTCAGGGCCAGACACAAGCCTTGAGCGCCGGCATGCAGGTGGAGGCCGACATTCTTCAAGGCTCGCAACGGCTCCTGGAGTGGGCCTTCGAGCCGCGCTTCGGCACGAAAGGAAAATCATGACCAGTGCCACCACCCGCGGCCACGATCGCCTTCGCTCCACGGCAGAACAAGCCACGCAGCGGCTGCGTTTCGGCTTCGGCCGCAAGCTGCCTCTGGTGCTGCAAGCCGACCCGTCGGAAAGCGGCCTGGCCTGCCTGGCGATGGTGGCTGGCTTTCACGGCCACCTGACCGACATGTCGACCCTGCGCGCGCGCTTCGTGATGAGCCTCTCGACCATGAACGCCAAGACGGTGGTCGACATCGGCGCTGCGTTGCACCTGCAAAGCCGCAGCACGCGGGTGGATCACAAACAACTCGGCCGTCTCAAGCTCCCGTGCATCTTGCACTGGGACATGAACCACTTCGTGGTGCTCAAGCGGGTGCGGCCCGACGGCGGCATCGTCATCCACGACCCGGCTGCGGGCGAGGAGCGGGTAAAACCCGCCGAACTCGCGCGGCGCTTCACCGACATCACCGCGCTGGAATTCAAACCCGGCCCGGGGTTCCAGTCGCAAGACCTGCGCCGGCCAGCCGGCCTGGGCTGGCTGCTCGGCAAGGTGACTGGCCTCAAGCGCTCGCTCTTGCAGATTGCCATGTTGGCGCTGTCATTGCAGGTGTTTGCACTCGCCACACCGCTCTTCATGCAATGGGTGGTCGATAGCGGCGTGGCCACCGGCGACCGCGACCTGGTGCAACTGTTGGCCGCAGGCTTCGTGCTGCTGGTGCTGGCGCAGGTGGCCATCGGCCTGATGCGCTCCTGGGTGGTGCTGTACATGGTGTCGCACATCAACCTGCAGTGGCTGAGCAATACCTTCACCCACATGCTGCGCCTGCCGGCCAGCTACTTCGAACGGCGCCAGCTGGGCGAGGTGGCCTCACGGTTCCAGTCCATCCACACCATGCAGGGCACCTTGGGCACCGGCTTCGTCGAAGGCGCCGTCGATGGCGTGATGGCGCTCACGCTGCTGGCCGTGATGTTCTTCTACAGCGTGCCGCTGACACTGGTGGTGGTGGCTGCGGCCGGCCTCTATGCCGCCCTGCGCTGGGCCTTCTACCCCTCGCAGCGGCGAGCCACTGAACAGCAGCTGGTGCTGGCGTCCAAGGAGCAGGCCTTGTTCATGGAGTCGGTGCAGAACATGCAGGCCATCAAGCTCTTCAACCACGAGCCCGAGCGCCGCGCACGCTGGCTCGACGCGGTGGTCGATTCGATGAACCGCCTGCTGGTCACGCAGAAGATCTCCCTGGGCCTGCACAGCTTCAAGACCCTGCTGATGGGCGTGGAGACGGTGGCCGTGGTGTGGCTGGCCGCCGGCCTGGCGATGGACAACAGCTTGTCGCTGGGCATGCTGTTCGCCTTCGCCAGCTACAAGACCACTTTCTCGCAGCGCTTCTATGCATTGATCGACAAATTGGTCGACCTGCAGATGATGCGCCTGCAAGGCGACCGGGTCGGTGACATCGTGCGTGCACAGGCCGAACGTTCCAGCGGTGTCAGCAACGCGAACCGCAAGAAACTCCCGGAAGACGCAACACTCGAAGTGCGCGGCCTTTGGTTCCGCTATGCCGACGAACTGCCGTGGGTGCTGCAAGACGTGAACATCGTGTTTCAAGCGGGCGAAGCGGCCGCCATCGTGGGCGCCTCTGGCTGCGGCAAGACCACGCTGGTCAAGCTGATGCTGGGCCTGCTGCAACCCACGCGCGGCAGCATCTTGTTCGGCGGTGTGCCCATCGAAAGCCTGGGAAACCGCGCCTACCGCAAGCTGATCGGCGCAGTGATGCAAGAAGACCAGTTGCTGGCAGGCTCGCTGATCGACAACATCAGCTTCTTCACCGAGCGCGCCAACATGGAGCGTGTGCTGGCCAGCAGCAACACTGCCTCCATCCACGACGAAATCGAGCGCATGCCCATGGGCTACCACACGCTGGTGGGCGGCATGGGCATCTCGCTGTCGAGCGGGCAAAAACAACGCCTCTTGCTGGCACGTGCGCTCTACAAGCGGCCCAAGCTGCTGTTTCTCGACGAAGCCACAAGCCACGTCGACGCCAAGCGAGAAAACCTGATCAACGAAGCCCTGCGGCCGCTGCCGATCACCCGCATCATCGTGGCCCACCGGGCCGAGGCGATTCGAGGCATTCCGCGGGTGATCGTGATAGAGAACGGCACGGTCGCCAAAGACCTGTCCAGTGTCATCGTCAACGTGACCGACACCATGCCGGCGAACCACCGAAACGAAAACTTCCCCGTCCTGAACAACGTGCTGAGCCTGCGCTGAGCGGGTTCAGCGCGCGCGGGCCGCTTCTTGCGGAGAAAGTAGCGCAGCACGCTTGCAATGGCAGCGCCGCAACCTGGTGGGTCGCACCGGCTGCGGGCTGACCTTGATACACAACGAACCGTTCAGCCTGAGGTATCGAAGGCCCTCTCAGGCCGTGCCGAGGCTTCTCAGCCCGAGCGGCTGAGGAAGTGCCTACGCCGCACAACTCCTGAACCCACTGAACACGTCATCCCGCTGCGGCAGCAGAAAGCGCCTGAACTTCGGGTTGCGCATGCGCTCGCGCGTCGCGAACGAAGCACCGCGCAAGACCTTGTGGGTGCCGAACGAAGGCTGCGAGTAGCTGCGGTCAGGCCCGGGCACAAAGCCCGGGTAGGGGCGAAAGCTCCCCGCCGTCCATTCCCACACCTGGCCGAACCGAAAACCGCGCGACAAGCCGGTGTGCGCCGCCAGCTCCCACTCCAGCTCGGTGGGCAAGCGACGGCCGGCCCAGCGGCACCAGGCGTCGGCCTCGTACCAGCTCACATGCATGGCCGGCTGGCTCATGGGCACGCGGGTGAGCTTGCCGAAGCGTTGCAGCATCACGCTCTGGCGCATCTGGTCCACGTGGCGCGGTGTACGCCGGCCTTCCAGCTGCACCCAAGCCCAGCCTTCGGCTGACCAGAAAGTGGCTTCGTCGTAGCCACCGTCTTCGACGAATTCGCAGTACTGCGCCCAGGTCACGGGCTGCGCGTCGATCTCGAACTCGGGCACCGCATGCTCATGCGCGGGGCGTTCGTTGTCGAAGGCAAAACCATCGGAGCCAGCGCCCAACATCCAGCGCGCGGCCGGGAAGCTGAGCGCTTCTCGTGTGGCCAGCGTGCCCAGCAGGGGCAGCAGGCCGGCGTCGAAACCCAGGGTCTGCGACATCTCGGCGAAGGCTTCGCATTGCATGTCTTCGCGAAACAGCGCGAGGCGATAGAAATACAGCGCCGTGTCGTCATCGGCCGCGTGTTCCAGCAGTTCGAGCGTGGTCTCCAGCGTGTCTGCCAGGTACTGGCGCGTGGCCTGGGCGTGGGGCAATGGCAATTGCCAACGTGCGCCGTGCGGTGCGAGCATCGGGTCATACCACTCGTCGGCAAACGGGTCGATGGAAGCGAGGCGCAGCGAGCCCGGGTCACCCTGTTCGCCCCGATGGCGCTGCACGTTGCGCGAGATCCAGTACTCCTGGAACCAGCCCAGGTGGCCGAGCGACCACAGCGGTGGGTTCAGCTGCGCTTGCATGGGCACCGCCCAGGCCGGCTCGGTGAGCGCGGTCTCCAGCGCGCTCATCCAGCGCAGCGTGTGGTTGCGTGCGTCCATCAAGGCCAGGGACAACAAGCCCTTGCCGGCCCGCCGCATCTGCGACGACTCAATGGGGGCAGCTTCGAAATCGAGCACGCGGGTGTCCTGGCGGTGGGTGGGGAAGCGAATGTTGCGAGGCTTGCTTTGCAGGCGCTCGCGCGATTGCCACATGACTATGGCACATGCATCTGGGGCGTGCCCCAGCTAGGAGGTGGCCCAGCTAGGCCGGCAGCCTGGGCCTGCGTAGTGTCTGGGTAGCAAGCTTTCCGCTTCCCTTCCAACACCGTGCCGCTCACTCATGTCTACAACTGACACCTTCGGATTGTTCAATCCACCCAACTGGAATGAACTCCAACTCAGCCTGCGGGATGACGAACCGGCCGATCCGCAGCCGGTCGCAGAAGCCGCACCGGCGGGCGAGGAGGCATCACTTCCCGACGCCCCCGTTGCCACCAACCCCGCCACACCCACCCGCTTCGACTATCCCTTGGGCAAGGGCGAATCCCTGCATGAAGTCGCAGCCCGGTACGGCATGACGCTGTCTCAACTGCGGGCCGACAACCCCGGCCTGCCAACCGATGACGGGGCCTGCAGGAAGCTGCCACCGAACACGCCGATCAGGATCGTCATCGACGAGCAGCATGGTGCGATGCCCAGGCAGGTGAGATGGGGCCCCTCCAGCACGCTGTCGGAGCTTGCCGCCAACGTGCGGCTCGCCAACCACCACGACCTGGCCCGCGGCCACACCTTCACCGCAGGGCAGCAAATCTGGATTCCGGGCACCGTGGGCGCGAAGCCCCTGCCGGAACCTGCCGTCGTGACGGAAGAGCCCGCTGCAGCGACAGACCCTGCGCCACCAGAAGACCCGATCAAGCACGAAGCAGGTGCGGTCGAAGCGGTTGACCCACTACCAGAACCAGAAGGCGAACCCGATCCCGAAGAAGCCAAGCCGGCACCGAAAACCGAGCCTGCCGTCGCAGCGCTGCCGGTTCCGATCGTCGTGCCTTCAGGGCCTGAGGCCGAGCCTGCTGAACCCGCAAACCCCGCCCAGCCCGCTGCCGCCGAGCCTGCCGTTGCCTCGGCGCCGGCCAAGCCGCCTTACAGCGTCAGCCTCACCCTGTCAGAGCACACCGCGGCCACAGCCAAGGCATCCCAGCTGCGCGCAGACTTCAACATGAAGCTGGGCACCGACGGGAGCCTCAAGTTGTCGGTCGCGGAGGTGCTGAGATTCCCCGACAGCGGCCCGTCCTCCTCCACCACCCGGGCGATCGTCGAACTGGGCAAGCAGGTCGCCAAGAGCGAAGATTTCAGCGTTCGCTCGACCTTCGGCCTGCATTACTGGGAACTCGCAAACCTTCAGGACGGTGGCCCAGGCAAACCTGCCGGCCGCACCATGTCCATCACTCTCGGAACCGGGGAAGTAAGCACCGCCTACACCCCGGTTGCTGGTTTCGAATTGCAGCTCAAGGCCGGTGGCTGGGGGTTCGTCAACCCTGAAACCGAGCTGAGAACTGTGGCGCTCACCACCCAGGGCGGCATCAGTGTCAGCCGTGGCGGTTTGACTGTCACAGCCGGCGCACTGGGAACCTACGAGTTCAGAAACGACCTGCCCGATCAGAAATCGGTGGCCAGCCTGCTCGACTTCAAACTCCAGGTCTCGGACCACCTGTCCGCCAACGTGGGGTACTACCGGACGGTCTACGGCGAAAGCGCCGGAACCGCCATCGATTTCGCCCGCGGCCTGAACAACGAAGACAAGATCAAGGCCGCCCTGACCACCACGTTCTGAACCCCTGTCAGACCGGCGGCTTGAACGCCTGCTCGTATTGCGGCAGTGTGTCGTCGATGGTCCACCAGTTCGCCTTGTCCGCCACATAAAAATGCGCCGCTGCCCGCACCGGCAACGGCTCGTTGATGAGGCCGGCGCGAATGCGCAGCACCTGTGGCAGATCGTCTCTGCGGCTGTACACGGGGGAGCCGCAGCGGCTGCAGAAAGCACGCTTCTTGCCGGGTGACGATTCGTATTCGGTCAACAGCTCGGCCCCGCTGTCGAGCTGAAACGCGGTGCGATCCACCGGCATGTTGGTGGCGAAGACGGTGCCCTGGGCTTTGCGGCACTGCATGCAATGGCACACCTGGATCGGCTGCAATTCACCGGTGATGCGAAAGGTGACGCCTGAGCACAGGCAGTTGGCGGTGTAGCTGGTGGTGGTGGTGGTGGAGTGGGTGTCAGTCATGCAGAAATGCTAACCGCGCCTGCGGGGCAACCATCTGCACCGCCGGGGCTGGCGCCGCGCCGAAGACTGGATAAAAATACAGCTTTCCGCCCAGCACCTTGTCTCCACCCCTTCAACGCCTGATCGCTCACCTCGACATGGACGCCTTCTACGCGTCGGTCGAGTTGCTGCGCTATCCCGAGCTGCGCGGGCTGCCGGTGGTCATCGGCGGCGGGCGGCGCCACCAACCGGTGGAACGGCCCGACGGCACCCGCGAATTCTTCCGCTTGCGCGACTACACCGGTCGCGGCGTGCTCACGACCAGCACCTACGAAGCGCGCGCACTCGGGGTGTTCTCGGCCATGGGCACGATGAAGGCCGCCAAACTCGCGCCTGACGCTGTTCTGCTGCCGGTCGACTTCGACGAATACCGCCAGTACTCGCGCCTGTTCAAGGCTGCGGTGCGCCGCATGGCACCGATCGTGGAAGACCGCGGCATCGACGAGATCTACATCGACCTGAGCGACCTGCCCGGCGTGCATGACGACGCCGGTCAACGCATCGGCCAAGCCCTCAAAGACGCGGTGTTTGATGCCACCGGGCTCACCTGCTCGGTGGGCGTCACACCGAACAAGCTGCTCTCCAAACTCTGCTCCGAGCTCGACAAGCCCAATGGACTCACGCTGCTCGGCATCGACGAAATCCCCGCCCGCATCTGGCCGCTGGCCGCGCGCAAGGTCAACGGCATCGGCCCCAAGGCGAGCGAGAAGCTGGCGGGCTTTGGCATGCACACCATCGGCGACATCGCTGCGGCCGACCCGGCGTTTCTGGTCGCCAACTTCGGCAAGAGCTATGGCGCCTGGTTGCATGAGGCCGCGCACGGTCGAGACGAGCGGCCGGTGGTCACCCACAGCGAGCCGGTGTCGATCAGCCGCGAAACCACCTTCGAGCGCGACCTGCATGCGGTGCGAGGCCGCAGCACGCTCACCCATATCTTCACCGAGCTGTGTGTCGAGTTGGCCGGAGACCTGGCCCGCAAGGGCTACGCCGGCAAGACCATCGGCATCAAGCTGCGCTTCGACGATTTCAAGAGTGTGACGCGCGATCTCACCCTGAGCGCCCACACGCTCGATGCGCGCACCATTCGCCGCGCTGCCGGCGAATGCCTCAAGCGCGTTGACCTCACGCGCCGTCTGCGCCTGCTGGGCGTGCGCGCGGGCAACCTGGCCAAGCTCTCCGAGCTGGTTGACCCGCATCTCACCGAGCCTCCCATGGTGGTGGCACAAGAGCCAGAGGCTGCGTACGATGCACCAATGCCCCTGTTTGACCAGGCATTCGACAAAGCGCCACCCTCCAGCTGAAACTCACTGCGGTGCCAACTTTGCACGCTCGCGCACTGCATCCAAGCTGCTGGCCGGTGCGTATGAAGAACATTCGCACTGCTCACACTCCACCAGGACAAAGCCCATGACTTTCAAGATCCACTGTGCTGTCGCCCTCGCCCTCGCCTGCTCACCGGCCTTTTCACAAAGCAGTGGCACGCGCAGCGGCAAGCTGCTGTTGACCAGTGGAGTGAGCACGATCGACGGCGCAGCCGGCGGTGGCCTCACGCCATGGGCCATGACGGGCGGCTACGCGACCGCCGGCGAGGTGGGTGGCTCGGCCTTCGCCACCCGGGTGAAAACCAAGGACTACGGCCTCAACGCCTATGGCGCGGCCTTCAGCTACAACGACCGCATCGAAGCCTCGCTCGCCCGACAAGACTTCGACACCGGCCCCGTCGGCGGCGCACTCGGCATGGACGGCCTGCGCCTCAAGCAAGACATCATCGGCCTGAAGCTGCGCGTGGCCGGTGACGCCGTGCTCGACAGCGACTCACTCATGCCACAAATCGCAGTGGGCGTGCTGCACAAAAAGACCCATGCCGACCGACTGAGCACCACGCTCACCGCCTTTGGCGCCAAGGACAGTGGCACCGACATTTATGTGAGCGCCACCAAGCTCTTTCTAGCGCAGGGCATCCTGGTCAATGGCACGCTGCGCGCGACCAAGGCCAACCAGAACGGCCTGCTCGGTTTTGGCGCCACCGACCACACCAACTACACGCTGCAGCCCGAAGTCTCGGTGGCCTGGCTGCTGAACAAGAACATCGCCATCGGCGCCGAATACCGCGCCAAGCCCGACAACTTCAAGGACAACACCGCGCTGGGCGCCGGTGCGCTGAAAGAAGACGACTGGATGGACATCTTTGTGGCCTGGGCGCCGAGCAAGTACGTGTCGCTCACCGCCGCGTATGTCGACCTGGGCAAGGTGGTGCCGGGTGTCGCCACGCGCCGCCAGACAGGTGCGTACCTGTCGGCCCAGATTGCCTTCTGAATTCACGGAGCCTCACATGACCCGCATCACTTTCTCTGCTTTGTTTCGCAGCGCGCTGCTGAGCGCCGCGCTCGTAAGCGGCGCCGCCCAGGCGCAAACCGCACCCGCCACACCGGCCAGCGACGACACGCTGTACCAGCAGCTCGGCGCCCAGCCCGGCCTCGTCAAGCTGATGGACGACTTCATGACCCGGCTGCTGGCCGACTCGCGCATGAACCCCTTCTTCAAGGACGTGGACCACAAGCACGTGAAAGCAGAGCTGGTGACCCAGTTCTGCGAAGTTTCGGGCGGCCCCTGCAGGCGAAAGGGCCCCGACATGAAGAAGGCCCACGCCGGCATGGACGTCACCAAGAGCAACTTCAATGCGCTGGTCGAGGTGCTGCAGCAAAGCATGGACGCACAAGGCATTGCCTTCGGCACGCAGAACAAGCTGCTGGCCAAGCTCGCGCCGATGCACCGCGACATCGTCAACACCCCATGACCGTCTATCCTCTCCCCAACTTTCACCCCCGTCCATGAACAATCACACCCTTGCCCTCCTTGCGCTGGCCCTGGGCACCAGCTTGGCCCACGCCGGTACCGTGCAACTCACAGTCACCGACAAAGACGGCAAGCCCGCACCCGATGTGGTGGTGCTGGTGCAGCAAACCGTGAAGACCGTGCCCGCGCCGGCCGCCAAGCCGGTGGTGATCACCCAAGAAGGCTCGCGCTTCGTGCCCTTCCTCACCGTGGTGCCGGTGGGCAGCACGCTGCGCTTCACCAACAAAGATGGTTACGACCACCACGTGCGCTCCACACCCAGCGGGCCACTCGGCAGCGTGGCACCTGTCAAGATCTTCGAGCTGCGGCTCGATGCCGACCCCATCGCCTCGGCCCGCGGTGGCGCCGACCTTTACCCCAGCGGCCCGGCCAAAAAACCTTCGGGCATATCCACCGCCGACGTGAAGGTCGACGTGGCCGGCGCCATCGGCCTGGGCTGCCACATCCACGGCTCCATGCGTGGCCAGGTCTACGTGTCCGACACGCCCTGGTTCGCCAAGACCGACGCCAAGGGCGTGGCCACCATTGACGGTGTGCCCGACGGCGCGGCGCAGCTCACGCTGTGGCACCCCGATCAACTGCAAGACCAGTCCGCGGTGCCGGTGCAGGTAAGCGCCACGCCGGTCAAGGCTGACACCCAGCTCAACTTCGTACCGCGGCGCCGCCGCTGATGCCGGTCATCACCTGCATCGAAGACCTGCGCGCGCTGGCGCAAAAGCGCGTGCCGCGCATGTTCTACGACTACGCCGATTCCGGCTCGTGGACCGAAGGCACCTACCGCGCCAACGAGAGCGACTTTCAACGCATCCTGCTGCGCCAGCGGGTAGCGGTGGACATGTCCAACCGCTCGCTGAGCACCACCATGGCCGGCCAGAACGTGGCCATGCCGGTGGCCATCGCACCCACCGGCCTCACCGGCATGCAGCATGCCGATGGTGAAATTCTCGCGGCGCGTGCGGCTGAAAAATTCGGCATCCCGTTCACGCTGTCGACCATGAGCATCTGCTCCATCGAAGACATCGCCGCGCACACCAAGGCGCCGTTCTGGTTCCAGCTCTACTGGATGCGAGACCGCGATTTCATGGAGCGCTTGATGGACCGCGCCAAGGCCGCCGGCGTCTCAGCCTTGATGCTCACGCTCGACCTGCAGGTGCTGGGCCAGCGCCACAAGGACATCAAGAACGGCCTCACCACCCCACCCAGGCCCACGCTCGCGAACATCCTCAACCTGATGACCAAGCCGGGTTGGGCGCTCAACGTGATGACCGGCCGGCGCAAGTCGTTCGGCAACCTCGAGGGCCGCATCAAGGATGCCGATACGCTGACTACGCTCTCGCAATGGATCGCAGGCCAGTTCGACCCGAGCCTCTCGTGGGCGGACGTGGAATGGGTCAAGTCACAGTGGGGCGGCAAGCTCATCCTCAAGGGCATCCTCGATGCGGAGGACGCG
>JACMKW010000465.1 GCA_014379885.1 Rhizobacter sp. | reverse complement strand
TGAAGCGCTTGCACATCGCCCACAAAAATGATGTCGCCCAACTGCTTGAACTGCTTGTTGACCCACAGCCCTACGTCGGTGGAGCCGGCCATTAGCTGCGCCTGCGGGTATTGCTCGCGCAAGCTCGCCAAGCCCTCCAGCGTGCGCGGTGCGCGGAAGTGATCGACCCGCTGCGGGCCTTCAACTTGCCGATTGAAAGCGGCGTAGTGAAAACCCCCCTCGCGTTGAATGCCGTTCAGCGCAGCCACCACCGGTGCAGTGTCCAGCGTGGAAGCCGGCAGCTCGAACATGCGCTCACCCGCGTCAAGAATCGGCCGGTAGCCGGTGCAGCGGCACAGGTTGCCCGAGAGTTCATCGGCAATCGCCTGCCGACTGGGCCGTGCGCCGCAGGCCTGGTGCCGCTCGTAGCTCGACCACAGCGACATCACAAACCCCGGGGTACAAAAGCCGCACTGCGATCCATGGCACTCGATCATCGCCTGCTGGGTGGGGTGCAAGCCGCTGGCCGATTTCAAGTCTTCCACGGTGAACAAGGCCTTGCCATCCAGCGTGGGCAGGAACTGGATGCAGGCGTTGACGGTTTTCAGCGTGAGGCCACGCACGGCCGACGCGTCGGCTGCATCGGCCAGCTCACCGATCACCACCGTGCAGGCACCGCAATCGCCCTCGTTGCAGCCTTCCTTGGTGCCGGTGCAGCGTGCGTCTTCACGCAACCAATCGAGCACCGAGCGTGTGGGGTGAGGCCCATTGACCTCCACGACAGCACCGCGGTGATAGAAGCGGATCGGTTGTGGGTTCATGGGTAGGATGCGCAGATCAGATGCATGTGAGAAAGCTTATGTCACAGCAGGCGGTTTTTCACAAGATTGCAAGGGCTCTAGCACTTGCCATGCCGCGGGTACGCGGCTTGCACCACTGACCCCCCATGTCCGCCCCCACCACCACCCCGCGCCTGGCTCTCCGGGGCGATCTGCTTGACTTCACCGCCGCGCCCGAATGGGGTGCAACCCAGTCCAGTGCGGTGCGCTACCGGCCCGACCACTGGCTGCTGATCGAAGGCGGTCGCATCGTTGGCGCCCAGCCCGGCGCACAAGCGCCCGACGCAGGTTGGGCCCGGCACGACCACGCTGGCCGCCTCATCCTGCCCGGTTTCATCGACACCCACGTGCACAGCCCGCAGCTCGACGTGATCGCAAGCTATGGCACTGAGCTGCTCGACTGGCTCAACACCTACACCTTCCCGGCCGAACAGCGTTATGCCGATGCAGGCGAGGCTGTCGCGGGTGCCTGCCGCTTTCTGGATGCGCTGCTGGCCCACGGTACAACCAGCGCGGTGGTCTTCCCTACCGTGCACAAGATCAGCACCGACGCCTTGTTTGCCGCCGCCCAGGCCCGCGGCATGCGCCTCATCACCGGCAAGGTGTTGATGGATCGCCACGCCCCCGAGGGCTTGCGCGACGACGTAGCCCAGGCCGAGCGCGATTGTGTGGACCTGATCCAGCGCTGGCACGGCACTGACCGCCTGGCCTATGCCGTGACGGTGCGCTTTGCACCCACCAGCACGCCCGAGCAGTTGGCCATGGCCGGTGCGCTGTGCAAGGCGCACCCTGGCATCTACATGCAGACCCACGTGGCCGAGAACCGCGCCGAGGTGGCCTGGGTGCGTGAGCTTTTCCCTGAAGCGCGCAGCTACCTCGACGTGTATGCCCGTGCCGGCCTGCTGCATTCGCGCAGCGTGCTGGCCCACGGCATCTGGCTCGACGACGATGACCGCGCCGCGCTGCGCGACAGCGGCGCGCAGATTGCCCACAGCCCCTCGTCGAATCTCTTCCTCGGCAGTGGCCTGTTCGACTGGTGTGCCGCCGAAGCTGCCGGCGCTGCCGTGAGCGTGGCCACTGACGTGGGAGGTGGCACCAGCCTGTGCCAACTGCGCAGCCTGGCTGACGCCTACAAGGTGCAGGCCATGGCCGGCCAGCGCCTGACCGCCTGGAAAGGCCTGCATGCGGTGACGCTGGGCGCTGCCACGGCGCTGTCGCTGGCCGACGAGATCGGCTCGCTCGAAACTGGCCGCATGGCCGACGTCTGCGTGTGGGACTGGGCAGTAGGCCCGGTGGCGCAGCGCCGCCTGGCCGTCGCCCACGAACTGCACGAAAAGGTGTTCGCCTGGATGACGCTTGGCGACGAGCGCAACCTGGCCGCCACCTATGTGGCCGGCAGCCGGGCCCAGCCCTGAGCACGCTTCTTGCACCCTTCGCTGTTGCCCCTTTCTTCCTCTGAAAAGCCGCCCATGATCCTCAGCAAACGCCTCGTTCTCACCGCCCTGCTTGCCATGCTGCTGCCGCTCGCGCAGGCCCAGGAAACCCCCGTCAAATTTCAGCTCGACTGGCGCTTCGAAGGCCCGGCGGCGTTGTTCCTCGTGCCGGTGGCCAAGGGCTACTTCAAGGCAGAGAAGCTCAACGTCACGGTCGACGCCGGAAACGGCTCGGGCGGCACCGTCACCCGCGTGGCCTCGGGCACCTACGACATGGGTTTTGCCGACCTGGCCGCGCTGATGGAGTTCCACGCCAACAACCCCACCGCACCCAACAAGCCGGTGGCGGTGATGATGGTCTACAACAACACGCCGGCGGCAGTGCTGGCGCTCAAGAAGTCGGGCATCAAGGCGCCGGCCGACCTGAGCGGCAAGAAGCTGGGTGCGCCCGTGTTCGATGCCGGCCGCAAGGCCTGGCCCATCTTTGCCAAGGCCAACAACGTCACCAACGTGGCCTGGACGGCCATGGACCCGCCCCTGCGTGAAACGATGCTGGTACGTGGGGACGTGGACGCCATCACCGGGTTTTCATTCACGTCGCTGCTCAACCTGGAAGCGCGTGGCGTAAAGGCCGAAGACGTGGTGATCCTGCCCTACCCAAGCTACGGGGTGAAGCTGTATGGCAACGCCATCATCGTGGGCGAAGAATTTCTGAAGAAGAACCCCGAGGCGGTGAAAGCGTTTTTGCGCGCGTTCAGCCAGGGTGTGAAAGACGTGATTGCCGATCCGAAGGGCTCGATCGCAACGGTGAAGGCACGTGACGGGATCATCAACGAAGAACTGGAGATCCGGCGTTTGAAGCTGGCTCTCGACGCCACCGTGCTGACGGCTGATGCGAAGGCGGAAGGGTTTGGTGAGGCGAAGAGTGCGAGGTTAGCGCTGATGGCGAGCCAGGTGTCGGATGCGTTTGCGACCAAGGAGCGGGTGAGTGCTGCGGCGGTTTGGAATGGTGGGTTTTTGCCTGCGGCTGCTGACCGGGACATCTTCAAGGTGGCGAAGAAGTAGCGCTTCCCGTCATTCCCGCGAAGGCGCACTGCTGTCCGGGGAAAACGCACAGCTGCTGTAGCCGTCATTCCCGCGAAGGCGGGAATCCAGGATGGGTCAATGTGTGCCGCTTCGCGTGGATGTTTATTCCTACTTCGTGAGACCGCGTCGGGATGTGCCCCCGA
>JACMKW010000008.1 GCA_014379885.1 Rhizobacter sp. | reverse complement strand
CGGCCAGGCGCTGGCGGCGATTGCGCGCGAAGAAGACTTGAACGGCCGCATCCGCCGCAACGTGATGGACACACGCCGCGCGGTCAGCTTCATGATGCGCAGCCGCATGCTCAACGCCGAGCAGTTCGAGGAAGCGCGGCAGATCCTGCGAGACATCGACTCGCTCGACAGCCACACCGCTTTCTTGTTCGACAAGATCAACTTCTTGCTCGACGCGACGGTCGGCTTCATCAACATCAACCAGAACAAGATCATCAAGATCTTCTCGGTGGCGAGCGTGGCCTTGCTGCCGCCGACGCTGATCGCCAGCATCTACGGCATGAACTTCAAAGCCATGCCCGAACTGGAGTGGGGCTTCGGCTATCCGCTTGCACTCGGCTTGATGTTCGTCAGCATCATTTCGCCCTTCTGGTACTTCCACCGCAAGGGCTGGCTCAAGTAAGTTAAACCTCGTCAAGGAGACTCATCATGATGGTGTTGCGTTCGGTGCTTGCCACCGTTTTGCTGGTGTCGGTGTCCCTGTCGCAGGCCGAGTGCCTGACGGACGCTCAGGCCGTGGCGCTGTTCGATGCTTTCGTGTCCAAGACGCCCGCAGCCAACCCGGAAGGCCTGAGCGAAGCCGATGGCGCTTGCACGCGCGCCAAGCTCAATGGCCTGCTCGCTCTGCGTTATGGCACGGTGATTGGCTACAAGGCGGGGCTCACCAACCCGGCGGTGCAAAAGCGCTTCAACTACGACCGACCCGTCTGGGGTGTGTTGTACGAGGGCATGCTTCTCAACAATGGTGCGGTGGTCGAAGCCGGCTTCGGCGCGCGGCCGCTCTACGAGGCCGACCTGCTGGTGCGTGTGAAGAGCGAGGCCATCAACCAGGCCAAAACCCCCGCCGATGTGCTGGCCGCCATCGACCAGATCTTTCCCTTCTTCGAGCTGCCCGACCGGATGGTGCAGGTACCGCCAAAACTCAACGGCCCTGCCGTCAACGCCATCAACGTGGGTGCGCGCATGGGCGTAATGGGGCAGCCGATCGCGATGCCGCCCTACCGTGCCGAACGGTTTGCCTTGCTCGATGCCTTGCGCGACATGACGGTGATCCTGAGTGACGGTACAGGCGCCGAGCTGGCGCGCGGCAAGGGCAGCGACATCCTGGGCCACCCGCTGAATGCCGTGGTGTGGCTGGCCGAGGCGCTGGCCCAGGAGGGGCGTGCAATGAAACCGGGGGACCTGATCAGCCTGGGTTCGTTTTCGCCGCTGTTGCCACCGAAGGCGGGTACGGGGGCGGCGGTGACTTACGTGGGCTTGCCCGGCGCGACACCGGTGTTGGTGACGTTCAAGTAGGGCGACACACCACCAACCGTTCCGGCTGAGGTATCGAAGCCTGGCACAGCCTCAGCAGGGCTTCGATACCTCAGCCTGAGCGGTTGGGGTTGGGCGTCTAGCTATTGGCGCGTCGCTTCAACCAGCGCATCAAGATGCCGATGACCGGCAGCTTTTCGTACAGCTCTTCAGCCGCGTCCCAGTAGTCACGGTGCATCGTGATGAGGCCGATGGCGTCGAGCTGCAGCTGCGAGCCGCCGCGAACGGTTTGCGGCTCGCCGTTGAAACGCTTGAAGCGGAACAGAAAGTCCCAGCTCAAAAAACACTGGCCGCCTTGCACGATCACGTCGCGCACCACGAAGCGCGGCTCGTGCAGTGATTCGTACATGTGGCGAAACACACGCTGGATGGCGGGCAGGCCTTGCACCTCGTTAAATGGGTCCTTGAACTGCGCCTGCGGGGCATAGAACTCGCCCAGGCGTTCGATGTCGGCGGGCGTGAGTTGTTCGAACAGCGCCACGATGCGTGTGACGCGTGGGTCGTCGGTCACAGGCCGGTGCTCCGTCGGATGGCGCGGAAGTACATCCCATCGCTCAGGTGCGTCAGCGCCTTCAGCCACAGCGTGAATCGCTTGGGAAAGTGGATCTCGAACTTGCCCTGCGTCCAGCCTTTGAGAATTTCTTTTGCAGCTTGTTCGGGCGTGAGCAGCGCCGGCATGGCGAACTCGTTTTGTGCCGTCAGCGGCGTTTCCACGAAGCCGGGGTTGATGACCGAGGTGCCGATGCCCAGGGGGTGCAAATCCATGTACAGCGTTTGCGCGAGGTTGATCAACGCGGCCTTGGTGGGCCCGTAGGCCAGCGAGTTGGGCAGGCCGCGGTAGCCGGCCACGCTGGAGACCAGGCTCACATGGCCACTCTTTTGCCGCAGCAGCACCGGCAGCACGGCGTCGAGCATGTGCAGCGCGCCCACGTAGTTCACTTCCTGGTGGCGCAGCGCTTCGCTCAAATCGAACTGTGTGGCGCGCATCGCCTTGTAATAGCCGGCGCAATAGAGCGCGAGGTCGATGCGGCCGTACTTCGCCACAATCACCTGGGCGGCGCGCGCCAAGGCGGCGCGGTCGGTGGCGTCGAGCGCCAGGCCCAGGCTGCCGGGGT
>JACMKW010000464.1 GCA_014379885.1 Rhizobacter sp. | reverse complement strand
CGCCGGGCGTGCGCCCACGCGGGCCATGAAGGCCGTGATGTTGGGCAGCGCGCTCAAGTCCATGCCCGTGGGGCGCGACCAGTTGAGCACCGTGAACAAGTACCCGTCGGCCACGCTGAACTGCTCGCCCAGCAGGTAGGACTTGCCGGCAAGCTGCTCGTTGACGTAGCTCAGGCGGCCCAGGATGCGCGTCTTGGCCGCGGCGCGCGCTTCATCGGTGGTGGCGGGGCTGAACAGGGGGCTGAAGCTTTTGTGGATCTCGGTGCCGATGAAGGTCAGCCACTCTTGCAGGCGGTAGCGCGCCATCGTGCCGTTGGCGGGGGCGAGGTTCTTGGCCGGCACCTGGTCGGCGATGTACTGCACGATGGCCGGGCCTTCGGACAAACGCTCACCGTTGTCCAGCTCCAGCAGTGGCACATAGCCCTTGGGGTTGATGGTGTAGTAGTCGGTTCCGTCTTGCAGCTGGTGCGTCTTGGTGCTGGCCAGCACCAGCTCGAAGGGCAGGCCGGCTTCACGCAGGGCAATGTGGGGCGACAACGAACACGCGCCGGTGCTGTAGTAAAGCTTCATGGTGGGCTGGGTCGAAGTGGAGGGGGTGGTTATTACACCGCTTTCCTCGCGACCTTGCCGAAGCGACGTCAGCGCACGAAACGCCCTTCGTGCGTGACCTGCACCAGCTCCACAAAACGCGAGCCGGTGTGCTGCCCGGTGGTGAAGTCGACATCCATGCCGGCAATGCGCAACTTGGTGGCGCGCAGTGCGGTGTGCAGCCGCACGCGGCTGTGGTCGGAGCCGGTGCGCTTGAGAGCGTCGACCATCACCAGCGCGTTCACGTAGCCCTCGAAGCTGTAGTAGCCCACTGGCACCTTGGCGGCGGTGGCCAGGCGGCGGTACTCCTTGACCTGCGCGTCGACCTCGTTCCAGGGGTAAGGCACGATTTGCGAGATCGCCAGGCCGCGTGCTCGTTCGCCGACCACCTTGGCAATCAGTTCGCCGGGCACGATGGACATGCCGTAGAACGACGGGTGGCTGTCCAGGGCCCACAACGCCTTCATCACTTCACCACCGAGCGGGCCGCCCAGGTACATGATGACGGCCTGAGGCGCCGCGGCCGCCAGCGTCTTGGCCACGGCCGCCGCGTTGCTTGCGTCGCCCTTCACCCCGGCCGAGGCCAGTGGCTTGAGCTGGAACTTGGCCAGCGCGGCGTCGATCAGCGTCAGGGCTTCGACGCCACCGGGGTTGTCGAGGTGGGCCACGGCGATTCTGCTGATGCCGATGGTGGTGAGGTGCTGCACCAGCGCTTCGGCCTCGCGGCCCGAAGTGGCGCGCACGTAGTAGGCCGAGCCGCGCGTTTTTTCGCGGGCCGAGTCGGCCACGGCAAAGCCGCCCACCATCGCGGCGCCACTTTCCTTCAGCACCTTGGCCGCCGCCGCCGTGGTGCCCGAGCCCACGCAGCCGAAGAAGGCGAAGGCTTTGTGTTCGGTCAGAAGCTTTTCATAGTTGGCGATGGCCTTGTCGGGTTTGAGTTCGTCGTCGAGTGAGACGACACGGATCTTGCGGCCGACCACGCCACCCGCGGCATTGGCCTCGGCGAACGCCAGCCCTGCGCCGGCCAGCATCGTCCTGACCGGGCCACCCAGTGGGCCGGTCAGGATGCCGGTGTTGCCCAGCACGATCTCGCCGGCCTCGGCCATGGCGCGGGTCGATGGCAAAAAGGCGGCGAGGCCAGCGGCCATCAACAGGGGTCGGCGTTGCATGGGGGTCTCCTTGGGGGTGGCGACAGAAAGTTGTGTTTAATAACCAATTTGTTGTGGCGCAGAGTACGCGAGCCGGCGCCGGCCGGGGGAGGGAAAACTCCACCCGTTTTGAGCGTTGTGTGCAAAAAGTCCGATGCCACGTTGCTTTTGTGCGGCGTAGAGTCACTTGCATGACAACTCACGCACCCGATTCCATGGCCACCCTGGCTACATCACGCCGCGTTGAGCGCCTGGTGCGCGGGCAACCCACATCGGACGGCGACGGCGTCAAGCTCACCCGGGTGCTGACGCAGCCGCTGCAAAAGCGCCTCGACCCGTTCCTGATGCTCGACGCCTTTGGCAGTGACGCGGCTTCTGACTACATCGGCGGCTTCCCGAGCCACCCGCACCGCGGCTTCGAGACCGTGACCTACATGCTGGCCGGGCGCATGCGCCACCAAGACAGCGTGGGCAACGTCGGCCTGCTGGAGCCCGGCAGCGTGCAGTGGATGACGGCCGGGCGCGGCATCATCCACTCTGAAATGCCTGAGCAGGAAGAGGGGCGCATGGCGGGCTTCCAGCTGTGGGTCAACCTCGCCGCCAAGGACAAGCTCACCGCACCCGCCTACCGCGACGTGCCGCCGGCCGATGTGCCGGTGTTCACGCTGGACAGTGGTGTGTCGGTGCGCGTGATCGCCGGCGCAAGCCACGGCGTGACGGGCGCGGTGACACGCCCCACCACCGAACCGCTGTACCTTGACATCGCCCTGCCGGCTGGTGGCGTGTTCGAGCAGGTGGTGCCGGCCACGCACAACGCCTTCATCTATGTGTATGGCGGTGCGGTCGAGGTTGAAGGCATGCGGGTGGACAGCGAACGCATGGCCGTCCTCACCAACGACGCGGCGGCTGACGGCGTGCGCATCTGCGCGCTCGACGCAGCCGCGAAGCTGCTGCTGATCGCCGGCCAGCCGCTGAACGAGCCGATCGCACAATACGGCCCGTTCGTGATGAACACGCCGCAAGAGATTCAGCAAGCGGTCGCCGACTTCCAACGGGGTGTGCTCGCCGCTTGACCGAAGCCTTAAAGCTTGCTTAAAGACCAGGGGCTAAGCTCGCGGCTTTGCAGCTGGAGGGCGCGCATGCCACGTCAAGTCCTGGAAGAACCCCTCGTGCACCCGGCCATTCGCGACAAGGTGGCCAACCTGCATGCCGACATCGTGCACAACGTGCAGGCGGCAGCCGCTTCGAACGCCGTGTTGGTGGTGGGCATGAGGCTCAATGCGGCGTGCACCAAGGCGCGCAAGGCGCTGGCCGATGCCGGCGTGGCGTTCCAGTACCTCGAGTACGGGGGTTACTTCAGTGAATGGCGCCGCCGCAATGCGCTGAAGATGTGGAGCGGCTGGCCGACCTTCCCGATGGTGTTCGTCAAGGGCCAGCTGGTGGGTGGCAACAGCGATCTGCGCAAGCTGATCGACAGCGGTGAACTGAAGCGCCTGCTGGTGCAGTGACGCGCATGCGGGCACTGGTTGCAGCGCTCACCCTGTGGGCCGCTCTTTCGGCCGCTTCGCAAGCCGGGGCGGCGAGCTTGGAGCCTTGCCGTGTCAACGGCATCCGCCATGAGGTGCAGTGCGGGCAGGTGCAACGCCCGCTCGACCCGGCCCGCCCTGACGGCGTGAAGATCGCGGTGCATTACGTGGTGGTGCCCGCGCTGGCGCGGCGCAAGCTGCCCGACCCGCTGTTCCTGTTGGCCGGCGGCCCGGGCCAGAGCGCCACCGAACTGGCAGGCAGCGTGCTGCCTTTGTTCGCGCGGCTGAACAACCGGCGTGACATCGTGTTTGTCGACCAGCGTGGCACGGGCCGCTCAGCGCCGCTGCTGTGCGACGACCCGCGCCACCAGCCCGTGGCCGACCAGGCTGACCCCGAACGCCAGCTCGCGTTGCTGCAGCAATGCCGCGAGCAGCTGCAAAAACTGCCCTATGGCGACCTGCGGTTTTTCACCACGCCGCTGGCGATGCAAGACCTCGACGCCGTGCGGCGCGAGCTGGGTGCCGAGCGCATCAACCTGGTGGGCGCGTCCTACGGCACCCGTGCGGGGCTCGACTACTTGCGGCAGTTTCCGCAGGCGGTGCGGCGCGCCGTGCTCGACGGCGTGGCGCCGCCTGACATGGTGTTGCCGGCGAGTTTTTCCACCGATGGGCAAGCTGCTTTCGAGGCCTTGCTCGCGGCGTGTGAGGGCGACGCCACTTGTGCCCGCAGCTACCCCGGGCTGCGTGGCGAATGGGCGGCCTGGCTCAAGCGCCTGCCGCAACGTGTGACGGTGCAGCACCCGCTCAGCGGCCGGCCCGAGAGCTTCATGCTCACGCGCGACATGGCTTTGGCGGCGGTGCGTGCTGCGCTGTATTCGCCGGTGCTGGCGCAGGCGCTGCCGCTGGCCATTCATGAAGCCGCCCAGGACCGCGCGCAGGCCTTGCTCACGCTGGGCAGTGGTTTGTCGGCGCGCAAGGGCATGCTGCTTGCGGCGGGCATGCACTTCTCGGTGGTGTGTGCTGAAGACGTGCCGCGCCTGACGCAAAGCGCAGATGTGCCGGGTGCCGATTTCGGCACCGAGAGCGCGCGCCTGTACCAACGGGTGTGCGCGGGTTGGCCGCGTGGCGAGCTGCCAGCCGCGTTCTACACACTGCCTGTGAGTGCCGCTCCGGTGCTGTTGCTGAGCGGTGGCGTCGACCCCGCGACCCCACCGCGCCACGGTGCACGGGTGGCGCAGGCACTCGGTGTCAAGGCGCGCCATGTGGTGGTGCCGCAGGCCGGGCATGGTGTGCTGGGCCAGGGCTGCATGCCCGAGGTGATGCAACGGTTTTTTGACGCGGTGGACGACGCGTCGGCGCTGGCCGTCGATGCACGGTGTGTGCAGTCCGTTCCACGCCCGCCGGTGTTCCGGGCGGTCACACCATGATCAGCATCGACAACGTGAGCAAACAGTTCGCGGCGCCGCGTGCCGGCTG
>JACMKW010000463.1 GCA_014379885.1 Rhizobacter sp. | reverse complement strand
TCACCACCTGCTGGAGCAGATGCCCTATGGCGAGGTGGAGCGCGCCACGATCACGCTGCCCGAGCGCGTGCGACACGAGGGCTATCGACGCCATCAAGTCCCCGGCGAAATTCACGTGCCTCAGGTGTACTGATCGAGCCCAAAAAAAGCCCGCAACCGCGGGCTTTTTTTGAGTCGGTGGGCTTACTTGTAGCCAACTCGGTCCAGCATCTGCTGCACCTTGGTCATGTTCTTCGCCACCACACCCAACGGCACGGTCTCGGCCTTGAAGTTGTCGCCGCCCATGGCCTTGATGGCTGGGTTGGCGATCTTCAAGCCCTTGGCGGCCGGGAACTCGTTGTTGCCGTTGGCAAAGTAGTCCTGCGCGAACGGGCTGGCCAGGAACTCCATGAACCGCACGGCGTTGTCGCGGTTCTTGGCGTGCTTGGCCACGGCCGCGCCAGCGATGTTCACGTGTGTGCCAGTGGTGGCCTGGTTGGGAAACATCACGCGCACTTTTTCCATCGTCGCGCGGTCTTCCGGCTTGTCCGACTTGATCAGGCGGGCGATGTAGTAGGTGTTGCTCAGCGCCACGCCACATTCACCGGAGGCCACGGCCTTGATCTGGTCGGTGTCGCCGCCTTTGGGCGCGCGGGCCATGTTGTCCACCACGCCCTTGAGCCAGGCTTCACCCTTTTGGTCGCCCAGGCGTTCCACCACGGTGGCGAAAAGCGAGAGGTTGTACGGATGCGAGCCAGAGCGCGTGCAGACCAGGCCCTTGAGCTTGGGATCGGCGAGTTGTTCATAAGTCGCCACATCGGCGGCTTTCACGCGCATCGGGTCGTACACGATCACGCGAGCACGCGTCGAGAAGCCGGTCCAGGTCACGCCGCCTTCGCCGGGGGTGGCACGCAGGTTGGCGGGAATGGCTGCATCGAGCTTGGCCGACTGGATCGGTTGGAACAGGCCCTGGCTGTCGGCCGAGGCCATGCGCGCCGCATCCACCAACAGGATCACGTCGGCTGGCGAAGCAGCACCTTCGGCACGCAGGCGTGCCACGATGCCGGCGTCGTCGGCATCCACGCGATTGATCTTGATGCCGGTGGTTTTGGTGAAGGTGTCGTACATCACCTCGTCGGTCTGGTAGTGGCGAGCCGAGTAAAGGTTGAGCACCTTGTCCTGTGCCAGCGCCTGGCCATGCAGGCCGAGTGTCGCGGCCACCGCGGCCAGGGCAATCGAGAGTTTGCGGAACGAAGTCATGGGGGTCCTCGGGAGTTGAAATGAAGGAAACAAGAGATGTTCGCGCGGCGTGCCCCTGAAGGCTTGCCGGATAATGGGAATGATGCTAACACTAACGCGAATTGTTCTCAATAAGTATTGCAAAACTTGGGGGTTTGTGCTGGGCCTGACCGTTCTGACGGCTTGCTCCACAGTGCAAGGGCCCGTGGCGGATCCGCCCGTATCACCGCCGCGGATTCAGGAGCCAACTACGGCACCGATCATGCGAGCGCCCCGGCTGGGTCTGGCGCTGGGCGGTGGCGCGGCGCGTGGTTTTGCGCATGTGGGCGTCATTCAGGTGTTGGAGGAAAGTGGCATACGC
>JACMKW010000462.1 GCA_014379885.1 Rhizobacter sp. | reverse complement strand
GCGCTCGTACTCGGCGCGCAAAGCTGCGTTCGGGGTCAGGTTGTACTGAACGCCCAAGCCTGCCTTCCACGAATTGCCCTTGTCGCTGACAGTGCCGGTATCCAGCTTGCCCTGGAACGCACCCACCCGGGCCAGAGCTGCCCACTGCGGAGTGATCGGGAACGTGCCCACCGCGTCGAGGAAGAGGCCCTTGGCTCTTACCGAGCCGCCGGTGTAGCCGAAGTCACCCAGGTCGATGTAGCCAAGTTCGAGCGCGAAATTGGGGGTGAAGTCATAACCCGCGTAGAGCTTGCCACTTGCCTTGGTGCCGTCCAGCCCGGGGAAATCGCCATTTTTCACTTTGGACTGGCCGATGCTGCCACCGACATACATGCCAGAGCTGATGGTTTGATTTTGAGCTTGAGCCGAGATCGTGCAGACGCCGGCCACGAGTGCTGCCAGAAGTTGAGCTTGGAGTTTCATTGAGTTCCTTTCAAAGTCATCAAGTCGACGGCTGCAAAGCCACCGATGGACCGCATGGTCGGGGAGCGTGTTGAAAGGAGACATCGGAGGAGAGGGCCTGTGCGCGTCGGTGTGCACAGCCTTGGCCTGTAGGACGAGACCCACAGTCAGCAGAGACCTTATGGGCGTGGTGGACGTGACGCGCGGGCTTGTTCGCGCAACATGAAGAGGTAAAGGCTTTCGACCTTCTCACGCGCCCACGGTGTCTTGCGCAAAAACTTGAGGCTGGAGTTGATGCTCGGGTCACTGGTGAAGCAGCGGATGTTGATCTGCTCACCCAGGCCGGGCCACCCGAAGTGCGCCACGAGCGCATTCAGCATCTGCTCCAGCGTGATGCCGTGCAGGGGGTTGCGCGTCTGCGGTGTGGTCATTCAGTTCACGTCAATCAATTCACGTAGAGAAGCACGGCGATGTAGTGGCACACCGTGCCGCCGAGCACAAACAAGTGCCACACGCCATGGGCATGGCGCCAGCGCTCGTCGTTGACGTAGAACACGATGCCCGCGGTGTAGGCCAAGCCGCCTGCCACCAACCAGGCCAGGCCGGCTGTGGGCAGCTCGTGCACCATCGGCACGGCGGCAATCACGCCCAGCCAGCCCATGGCCACATACAGAGGCACCGAGGGCACACGGTCGCGACCCAGCCACAGCTCCTTCACGATGCCGATGACGGCCAGCCCCCACACCGTGCCGAACAAGGCCCAGCCCCAGGGGCCACGCAGCGTCACCAGCGTGAAGGGTGTGTAGGTGCCGGCAATCAGCAGGTAGATGGCACAGTGGTCGAACTTGACGAACACCTTTTTGGCGGCGCCGCGCACGCTGTGATACAGCGTGGAGGCGCCATACAGCAGCACCATGGTGGCCGCAAAAATGCTGAAGCTCACCACTTGCCATGCATCGCCATGCAGGGCGGCCTGCACGATGAGCACGGTACCCGCGCCGGCAGCGAGCAGCAGGCCGGCGAGGTGGGTGAAACTGTTGAAACGTTCTCCGTGGTACATGGGAGAGAGACTCCTCTATCAGGGTGACGCGATTGTGTCAGCAGCCGCTTTGAAGGGGCTGCGTTGGGGTGGTTCGTCGTGGCTGGCGGTGCGGGGTGAGGGCACTGACGATCCAGTTCAGTGCCGACACGCGGTGGCGCACCGCGCACACGATCGGCTGAATCTACGCCAAGGCTGGCATCATTCCGTTCATGACCGCCCGCCTCATTCCACCCTTCACCACACCCACCGAGCTGAACGCCACGCTTCGCACATCGGGCCATGTGGCCATCAGCCCGGCCGACTTGTGCCAACTCGTGCCCTGCAAAGTGGCCGAACTGAACGCCCTGCAAGCGAGCTGGGACGACCTGCCCCCCGACGCATACCTGCGCGACGGCGGCCACTACCGTCGCAGGCGCCATGCGTGTTGTGTGATCGACGGTGATGTGGTCACGCCCGCACCACACCGTGCGCATTGGCAGCCGGTGGAATACAACGCCTTGCACGGCGGCCTGGAGCGTTGGTTCGATCCGGTCGCCTCGAACACCCTGGCGCGGCCGGTGTGGGCGAAGCTGCTGCGCTCGCTGGCTCGCACCTGTTCGGCGATCAAGCGCCCGCAGCCCTGGTTCGTGGAGACACACCAGTTCCGCATCGACACCACCGATGGCATCGGCCGGCCCACACCCGAAGGCGCCCACCGCGATGGCGTCGATTTTGTGGCGGTGATCCTGGTGAACCGCGTCGGTGTGAAGGGCGGCGAAACGCGCGTGTTCGAGGCCGCCGGGCCCAATGGCATTCGCTTCACCATGACCGAGCCCTGGACCACGCTGCTGCTCGACGACGAGCGGGTGATCCACGAGAGCACGCCGATCCAGCCGCTGGCTTCATCGGCAAGTGAAGGCGGACATCGCGACACGCTGGTCATCACCTTCCGTGCCCACGGTTTCCAAGGGAAATAGCCCTGAGGAGTACCCTGCGGAATGCCTGGGTACCAGATCAAGCTAGAAACCATATCCGTTGCGGGCCTCGCGATGCAGGTGCGCTCCCTGCTCGACAAACAGCAGTTCCACGACCCTGACGGCGAGGCCGAGCGCATCGGCATCTCGTCGGCGGCCTGGCCGCTGTTCGGCCTGGTGTGGCCCTCGGCGCTGGTGCTGGCGGCGCACATGCAAGACGCGGCGCTGGGCGAGCGCCGCATTCTTGAAGTGGGCTGTGGCCTCGGCCTGGCGAGCTTGTCCTTGCACCGCCGCCATGGTGACGTGACGGCGAGCGACTGCCACCCACTGGCGGGCATCTTTCTCGACGAGAACGTGCGCTTGAACGTGTTGCCGGCGCTGCCTTATCTCCATGGTGACTGGGCTGCGGTGAACGAAGGCCTGGGGCTGTTCGACCTCATCATCGGCAGCGACGTACTCTACGAGCGCGACCAGCCCGCCGCCCTGGCCGCTTTCATCGAACGCCATTCGCAAGCGGCGATGGAGGTGGTGATCGTTGACCCGGATCGCGGCAACCGTGCCGGCTTCAACCGCTTGATGGACGGGCTCGGCTTCGAGCGCGAAGAACTCAAGGTCAGCCTCTTGCCCGACGGCAGCACGCCCTACAAGGGGCGGGTGCTGAGCTATGCGCGCACGGCCCGGCCCCTACTTTCCTAAGGTCTGCTGCAAGAAGAGCACGGTGGCATAGAACTGGTAGTCCGCGTTTTCCTTGCGCGCAAAGCCGTGGCCCTCGTTCTCGGCGCGCAGGTACCAGACCGGCGTGTGGTTGGTGCGTGCCTTCGCCACGATCTGCTCGGCTTCGGTGTAGGGCACACGCGGGTCGTTCTTGCCCTGCACCACGAACAGCGGCTTGGTGATGCGCCCGGCATTCGTCAGCGGCGAGATCTTTTCCAGGAAGGCGCGCATGGCGGGGTCACGCTCGTCGCCATATTCCACGCGTCGCAGGTCACGCCGGTAGCTTTCGGTGTTCTGCAAGAAGGTGACGAAGTTGGAGATGCCCACCACGTCGATCGAACCCGCAATGCGGTCGGCGTAATGGGTGCTCACCGCCAGGCTCATGTAGCCGCCATAGCTGCCGCCGGTGACGATCACCTTCGACGCGTCGAGCTGCGGCTGGGTGGCCACCCAGTCGAGCAGGGTGCCAATGTCTTTCACCGAGTCTTCACGCTTCATGCCATCGTCGAGCGACAGGAAGCTCTTGCCAAAGCCGCTGGAGCCGCGCACGTTGGGCTGGATGACGGCCATGCCCAGCTCGTCGATGAAGTAGTTGTAGCGGCCCATGAAGCCGACCGTGGCCTGGCCCTCGGGCCCGCCGTGGATCACGATCATCACCGGGCGCTTGCCGCTGAAGCGCGCGGGTGGGAGATTCATCAGGCCCGAGATGTCGCGGCCGTCGAAGCTCTTCCAGCGCACGATGGTCTGGTCGCGAAAGCCTTTCATGTCGATACCGGGTGGTGCATAGGCGCGGGTCCAGCCGGTGAGTCGGCCGTCAGCGAGGCGGGTATAGAGCTGGCTCGGGCCTTGAGCACTGTTGAGTGAGAACGCCAGCTCGCCGGTGCGGCGGTGAAATACCGCGGTGCCCACGCTGCCGGCTGGCACCGAGGGCAGCGGCAGCTCCTTCAGCGTCTTGCCATCGAACAGGTGCAGCTCGTCACGGCCGTCGACGTTCATCTGCGCAGCGACAACGCTGCCATCCGCTGAGGCCGACATGCTGCTTACGTCCCAGGGGATGTGCGCGGTCATGCGCGTGAGCTGGCGGTCGGCAAAGCGGTAGGCCATCAGCTCGCGGAACTCACCGGCGCGGTCGCTGATGACGTAGAAGCCATCACCGCCGGGCAAGAAGTCGCCAGCGAAGTAGGTGGCGCGTTCGGTGCTGCCGGGTGCGGGCAACACCTGCGTGGTCTGCCCGGTGGCCAGGTCGAGCAGCCACACCTGCGATTCGGTGGCCGAGAGGTAGCGGGTGAGTGCCACCTGCTTGTCGTCGGGTGACACGCCACCGGCGTACCAGCCACCGCCATCGAGCTCGGCCACCTTGCGCTGTGCCTGCTGGTTGCGCGGGTCCATCAACCGGAAGGTGGTGGCCACCTTGGCGCGTGTGCCACCTTGTGCCGTCTTGTCCAGCGGCAACGAGGCGGTGAGCAACTGGCTGCCTTGGTGCAGCCAGCCTTGCAGGTTGTGGCGCTCGTTGGGGTCGCTCAACAGCGTGGTTTGTTTGGTGGCCAGGTCGAGGCGGTAGAGCTGGTCGGCCTCGCTGCCACCGGCACTGCGTTCGAAGACCAGGTACTTGCCGTCACGCGGCTCGTAGCTGGCGGTGGTGACGGGGTCGGCCGAATCGGTCAACTGCTCCATCTCGGCCATCGGGCCGGCCAGCCGAAACAGCTGCGCGGTGTTGGCGCCGGCCTTGCGGTGGGCCACCACCATTTCGCGCTGCGTGGGGTGCCAGTCGGCGAAGTTGTGGCCGCGAAAATCGGTGTACCTGGCCACCTGCTCGACCAGGCTGGCAGGGATGGGCGGTATGCCTTGTGTCACCAGGTTGGCGTTGGGCGTGAGCACCGCTGCGGGCGGTGGCGGCGTGGTGCAGGCGGAAAGTGCGATGACTGAGGCCAGTGCGAATTTCTTCATATGAGGGGCTTGCGTCGGACCGTGAGCGTGCATTGTGACGCCGCCGATAATCACCGCTTGTTCTGGCTGCCGAGTTCTCTTGTGTTGACCTTCATTCGTCGAATCTTTTCAACGCTGCTGCGCCTGCTGGTGATTGCCGTTGGCCTGGTGTTTGCGGCCGTGCTGCTGGCCGCGGGCCTGGTGTTCACGGTGTTGCTGCTGGTGTGGAGCCTGCTGCGGGGGCGCCGCCCGCGCATGGTGAAATTTCGTGTCAACCCGGGCTTTGATGCACCGCCTGGCCGAGGTGAGGTGGTGGACATCGAGGCGCGTGAAATCCCCGACGCGCCGCCTCAGTTGAAGCGCAAGGACTGAGCCCGTTCGCAGGTCACCCGATTCCACGCCGAAACCGGGTGGTTGGAGGGGTCTACCAGCAGACGCGCCGGCAGCGGCCGAACGAGTCGCAGATGAAACCGCAGTTGATCTCGGGTCGCGCTCCGACGGCGTGCGACGTGCTCGACACCGATACCTGACCTACGGGCGCCGCGGCCACGGTGACGGTCGAGGCCGCCAAGATCAAACCCAATAGCAAGAAAGTTTTCATCGTTCACTCCAGACAGGTTGATGACACCGGATTCAGCAGGGAGCGCTGCTTCGGTTCGTCCGCCGTGGTGTCGGATAGAAATCAGCGGTTTTCAGCAAGCGACAGAGTCAGCGTAGGTGGCGCGACGTCATGAAGGCGTTACGCCAGAACGGTGGCCGGCTCGCATCGATACCGTTGACCCGTGCTTGAAGGCGTGCCAGACTTCGCGCCTTCCCATCCACCCACCTGAAGGAGACAACTCAATGACGCACGCTGACATTGCTCCCCTGTGGGTCGCCGCTCGCGCCGCCTGAGCCGCATCGTCACCTTCTCTTGCATTTCTTCGCTGAGATCTGACCTTCCGCTGTGGCGCAGTTTGCGCCGCGGTTGACCTTCTTCCCCCTTCGTTGCCTCGCGCAGCTTCACGCTGATGCGCGCTGGCATTCGCATGGCCTTGGCGCCGTGCATTCCTGACGATGGAAGACAGATCTCACCATGATCGAAATGGATGTGGAGCGCTTGCGCTCGGTGGGCTTGACGCCCGCGATGGCCCTGGTGGCCATTTGTTCTCAACCTGTTCCTGAAACCGACGAAACCGAAGCGACAGGCGCACCCCGCTGCCTGGTGCGTGTGACCGAGGTGCACCGCGAAACACTGCAGGTGCACGATGGCCAGCACGAATCGAGTGCACGCGTGCTGCCGCGGCTTGCGCGCTCGCTGCTTGACCAAGACACTGCTGTTGCGGTGGGCGACTGGGTGGTGCTGGTGCGCGACCCGCATGGGCAGGCCTGGGTGCACGAGCGCATTGCGCCACTCACACACATTGCGCGGCGCGACGCCGACGGCCGGCGCCACCCGGTGGTCAGCAACGTTGACACCGCCTTGCTCGTGATGGGCCTGGACGATGACTTCAACCCACGCCGCCTGGAGCGTTTTCTGGCACTGGTGCAAGGCCAGGGCGTGACGCCGGTGGTGGTGCTCACCAAGGCCGATGTGGTCACGCCAGACAGGGTGGACGCCGCCATCGCAGAGCTGCGAACGCGCATTGCCCCGCAGGTGGAGGTGGTGGCCGTCAACGGCACGCAGCCTGCCACCACCCGCGTGCTCGACCCTTACCTCGAACCGGGGCAAACGGTGGTGTTGCTCGGCTCTTCAGGCGCCGGCAAATCGACGCTCACCAACGCGCTGGCCGGAGCGGCCTTGCAAGACACCGGCGCTGTGCGCGAGCACGACAGCCGGGGCAAGCACACCACCACCTCGCGTTCCTTGCACCGCCTGCCGGGCGGCGCCTGCGTCATCGATACCCCGGGCCTGCGCACGCTGCGGCCCGATGCCGACGAGAGCACGCTGACGGCCAGCTTCGAAGACATCGCTTCACTGGCAATCCATTGCCGCTTTCGCGACTGCCGGCATGGTGATGAACCCGGTTGCGCCGTGCGAGAAGGGGTGTCGCCCGACCGTTTGCGCAACTACCAGAAGTTGCTGCGAGAGGTACGCCGCGACACCCTCACGGTGCTGGAGCGGCAGCAGATAACCTCGGAGTGGAAAGCGCGCGGAAGGGCGGCGAACCTGCGCTTGAAGATGAAGCGCGGAGAAGTATGAGCCGGCGAAGCCAGGCTTCCATCCAGCAACGCGCCGAGCACGGGTCTGCCGAGCTCAGGCGTGGCGCCCCTTGGGGGCAGGAGCGTCAGCGACTGCGGGGCCCTTTTTCGTCGTTTTGTGCAAATACATCCGTGCATCCGCATGCATCAGCAACTGCGAGCCCGAATTGATTTCGGAGCCGAAGGCAATGCCATAGCTGATGCCGCAGCCCGGGAAGCCGGCCTCGTGCAGCAGGCGCTCAATCTGATTCAGCTTGTGGCGCGCCAGGTCTTCTTGCGACCGTTCGCCCAACACCGCAAACTCGTCGCCGCCGAGACGGAACACGCTCATGCCTTCCGCCTTGAGTGCGCTGAGCTGTTGCGCAAACTCGCGAAGCAGCCCGTCACCGTGGGCGTGGCCGTGCTCGTCGTTGATGCGCTTCAGCCCGTCCAGGTCGATCATCACCAGCATGATGCGTTGCGGTGTATCGCTGTCCGAGGTGGCTGCCGTCATGGCGGTGATAGCGCGGTCAAAGGCGTGACGGTTGGCAATGCCGGTGAGCGAATCGGTGCTGGCCTGGGTGAGAGCGTCGTTGAGTTGTTTGAGGTAGGTGTCTTTTTCGCGGCCGAGCAGGCGGATCTTGTCGGCCAGCGCAAACGCCAGCAGCACCGCGTCGGTGGTGGCGCCCAGCAGCGTGAAGAGCTCGATGTTGCGCATCACGCTGGGCACCAGCCCGAAGTTGGCCGGCAAGATCAGCACTGCCGGCAGCAGCAGCGCGAAAAAGGCCGCAAGGAAATAGCGCGCCGGCAGAAAGCCCTGGCCGAGGCGGATCATCCCGGAGACGAGCGCCAGCGTCAGCGTGACCGAGATCACCGCCGTGGCCAGCAGGTGCGCATAGGCCACCGAAAGAAAGCAGATGGGCAGCAGCGCCAGCGCCACGAACATGTTGCCGCGTGCGGCCCACGCGAGCCGCGGCGCATGCTCGCGCAGGTGCAGAAACTCCAGGAAGAACATGGTGTTGAACACCGCGCCCAGAAAGAAGGCCACGTAGTGCCACGACAGGCCGCGCCAGCCCAACCAGTCAGACACCACATGCAGCGTCATGGCCCACGAAACGGTAGCAGTCAGCAGGTACATCGCGTAGTACAGCATCGCCCGGTCGCGCACGCCCAGGTACACAAAGAGGTTGTAAAGCGCGAGCGTGAGCATGGCACCCAGGGCGCACAGCGTGAGCACGTTCTCGGAGATCACCGTCTTGCGGTAGCCGGCCTGGCTTGCCACGTAGATGCTTGGGTAACGCGCAAAGTAGCGGCTCTCTATGCGCAGCAGCACCTGCGCTTGCCCACCGATCGGCAGCTCGACGTTGCCACCGTAGTGCAGCATGTAGCTGCTGTTGGCGCGGTAGCCGGTGATGAACGATTGCACCGGGTAGCCGGGCGCATAGACACGCACTTCGATGCGTTCCATCAGCGTGCCGGTGGGGTCGATCACCCAGCGCGTTTGCAGAGTGTCGTTCTGAACCGTGGCCAGGAACCAGTAGCTGCCGCCGAACAGGCTCACGCGCTCGACCTGCTTCTGCTTTGCGAGCCAGGCGCCCAGCGCGGCGGCCGACGCAGGCGGCGTGTCTTCTTGCGCCACGTAGAGCTGGCCTCGTGCGCTGATCTCGACTTCGGCATCGGCGTTCAGCGAGATGGGCGACTGGGCCCAGGCTGCGCCGCCCAGCAGGCTGGCGACAAGCAGCAGCGTTTGGATCAGTGCTCTACACATCCTTGTCACCCGCAATCACTTGCGGGTGACCGCAGATGGCTCGGGAGGTCTGCATGCCGGCCATCACCGCGGCCTCCACACACCCTGCGTTGATGCCGGTCTTGATCCAGTCGCCGGTGACGTAGAGGTTGCTGAACCCTGTGCCATCGGTGCTCAGGCGGTACTGCGTGCTGTTGACCACCGAAAGCACATAACGCTCTGACGGATCGACGTTGGCGCGCCAGTACTGGCTGTCGAAGCGCTTCTCGCCTTCTGCGGTGGTGGTGTCGATCAAGGTGGACCAGTCGAAGTTTTGCACCGTGGCCACCGCCGGCCATAGCGCATGGATGTGGTGCTTGAGCTGCTCCAGTGCCGAATGCTTCACCTGCGCGGCCATGCGCGCCGGGAAGCCGTGGTCGCTGAAAGGCGGGTAGTCCTTGATCGGTAGCGCGCTGCAGAAGTAAGACACGTTCTTGGGCTCGAACTGAGGTGGCCAATTCTCGCGGATCAGCGTCTGGTCCATCGGACCCCAGGTGTCGAAGGGCTCGCTGAACGCCGTGAGCACGGGTTCTTCGTGGTCTCGGCCGTAAAACGTCCAGCCGAGCTGCGGCATGGTCTTGTTCAGCCACACCTGGTAGGCCTGGGTGGCGGCGGTCTTCACATACTTGCACGACGCCTGCAGCGCGGGGCTGCGTGCCACCAGCTGTGGGCACAGCAGGGCCACGCTGTCGGCCGAGATGCCGAAGATCACCTTGTCGAAATCGACGCCGCGTTGCAGCGTGACCGTGGGCAGTGGCTTGTTGAATTTCTTTTGGTAGACCTTGGGCCAGTTGGTCCAGTTGGATTCGAGGTTGATGTCGTGCGCTTGCAGCGCTTCAGCCTGCGCCGGGTCAAGCTGCTGGTAGTGCGGCTGGTTGGGCCAGCAGGGCAGACCCTTTACGGGAACCAGCGGGTGGTACTCGCCTACAGCCAGATCGACCTGGCGGGTGAGGCGGATCTGCCCCACGGTGTCGCTGCCGGCCTCGGGCACAAGCTCCTCCACCTTGTGGAAGAACTTGAACTTGACGCCGCGTTGTTTGAGCACTTCGTAGAACGGCGTGAAGACCGTGTCGCCCATGCCGGCCTGCATCTTCCACATGATGCCGCCCTGGTAGCCGCACGACATGCGGAACATGCCGCGCAGCATGGTGCCGGCTTCGATGTTGGGTTGGTCGAAATCGCCGTCTTCATACGCGAACACCAGGTCGTACAGGCCGCGGATGGGGGCCGAGTAGACGCTGATCTTTTCGTTGGCGCCATGGCGGATGAGCCACTTGTACAGGTCTTCGTCGTTGATGACGTCGAAGCCTTTGACGAACACCCCGTCTTCGAACATGCCGATCAGCGAGGTGACGGCCAGGTCGATGCAGATGTAGAGCCGGCGCAGGTCATCGGCCACATCGCTCATCTCGGCCTGCGCGCCGAAGCGCGATTGCAGCGCACCGCGCACGCCCTTGAGCGCGGCGGCCTGCAGCGTGTGGTGGCCTTCGTCCTGCTCACCCAGCGAGGGCAGGTTTTGCGCGAAGCTGAGGGCGGCGTCGAACACGCTGTGCACGTCAGAGACGATGGTTTCCACATCGCGCTCGATGTGGGCTGCCAAGGTGTGCAGCCAGCCACCCACTTCGATCTCGGTCACCGAGACTGAGGTGGTGGTCACCGTGGTGGTGCTGGCGGTGGTGACGGTCGTGGTTGAGGCAACCGAGGCAACACCGTGCTTGCTGTCGAGCTCGTGCAGCCACATCTTCACCCACTCGTACATGGTGAGTGCGATGTCCCACAGGCCGATGTCTTCGTCGCCGTGGCCGGGCTCGCCCGGCATGATGGGGGTGTCGATCAGCCATTGGCGCCAGGTGCCGTCGATCAGCTCACTCAGGCAGAACGAATGCTGAGGCTTGAAGGCGTCTTCCCAGGTGGCCAGCGGTGCGCCGGGCGGGCGGCCTAACTCGCCATAAGCGCTCTGCATGGTCTTGAAGGCGTTTTGGTAGAAGCCGAACCAGATGTGCAGCCCATGCTCTTCAATGCGCTGGCCCAGCTCGGCATTGCGCCCGCTCGCCCCCTTGCCGCCGAGGCGCCAGCCCATCTGGTAGACGGTGATGTCGTACTGGTTCTGCCAGCCCGGTTGATCGGTCAGGTAATAAGCAGCCGTCATGGCAGCTACACCACCGCCCAGGATGGCGATCTTCTCGGGCGCGATCTGCGAGTTGTCGTGGATCTCTTCACCCGGCGTGACTTCGAAGTCGAAGCTCAGGTGGAACGGCAGGATGGCCGGCTGCGCACCCAGCGACAGACCCAGCGTGTCGTTGAGCGGGAAGCTGGCGAAGCGGTGCAGCGTGAGCTCGTAGTCGTCGCCCAGCACCTCCACGCCGTGCACCGCCGTCACCTTGGCCGGTGCGGCCACGATGGCCTGGTACACCGCCTTGATGCCCGAGGCATCGGGAAACTGCTTCAGAAAGATCTGGTCGCAGCCTGGGCTGCGCAGCATCTCGGCGACCTGCTCCCAGCCGGCCTGGTCGAGCTCGAGGGTAGCGGGCAGGTTGGCGGCGATGAGTTCGATGCCTTCTTCGATCAGCTCGATGAACCCACCCAGCGCACGCACCCCGGTTCGGTTGGTGGTGGCCGCCACCTCGATCAGCGGGTGCTGCTTGAGCGGCGAGTCGGGCGAGAAGGGCTCGAAACCTTTTGCCGCCAGCGAGAAATAGCGCGCCGGTTCGCCCGAAGCGGGCATGGCGTAGTCGCACAGGTACTTGGGGTAGCCGAACAGCTCACGCCCGTTGATCATGGCCATGCCATCGTCTACCCAGATGTGGCAGGGGTAGAAGAACACGCGGCTGATTCCGGTCTGGCCCTTCAAGATTTGCCCCACCATCACCCAGGTGACGATGTCGGTCTCTTCGCCCCAGCCCTTGGCCTCGTCGCTGGGCCAGGTGGAGTAGGCGCGCTGCACCTTGGTGAAGGTGAGCATCACGAAGGGCGAAAACACCTGGAACCGCATCTCGCCACCGGCGCAGGCGGTGAGGGTGGAATCGACCGTGGCTTGCAGCTTCGTGAGGTCACCCTTCACAAAAAAGCCGTACATCTCGGAGTCTTTGAGCTGCAGCGGTGGGTGCATCAGCGGCGAGCCGCCCGGGTAGAGAAAGTCAGGGCGGTTCGTCTTCGATGCTGTCATGGTGTTTTTTGTTGGGCAGCCGATGAGCGCGAAGTATCTTCGCGTGGTTCAGAGCCGGCGCACGTGAAAACCCGGTGCGGCTCTTTCAGGATCAAGCCGAGCCAGTCAGGCGCTCACGTTGTGCCAAGGCAGGGAAGAGTTTCATCCACATGGCCGCCACTGCCAAGGTGCCGATGCCGCCCAGCAACACCGAACCCACCGGCCCGAGCACGGCCGCTGTGGCGCCCGACTCGAACTCACCCAGCTGGTTGGAGGCTCCAATGAAGATGGAGTTGACCGCACTCACCCGGCCACGCATGGCATCGGGCGTTTCCAACTGCACCAAAGACTGGCGGATCACCACGCTCACCATGTCAGCCGCTCCGCTCACCCAAAGGGCCAGCAAGGAGAGCACGAACACGGTGGACACCCCGAACACCGCCGTGGCCACGCCATAGATCGCGACCGACGCAAACATCACCCTGCCCACCCGGCGGGTGATCGGCCAGCGCGTGAGCACGGCCGACATGCACAGCGCGCCCACTGCGGGTGCAGCGCGCAGCAGACCGAGGCCCCACGGTCCCACGTGCAACACGTCCTTGGCAAACATGGGCAACAAGGCGGTGGCGCCGCCCAGCAGCACGGCAAACAAATCGAGCGAGATGGCACCCAGCACCACCGGGCGCTGCCAGATGAACTGGAAACCCGCCAGCACGGTGGCCAGCGACACCGGTTCCTTGGGCGGCGGCACGTGCGGGTGGCCGATGCGCAAGAAAAGTGCACCGGCCACCACGAAGGCGGCGGCGCACACCGCATACACCACGCTGGCGCCGGCCACATAGATGAAGCCGCCGAGGGCAGGCCCGCCGATGATGGCCGTTTGCATGCCCATCGAGCTGAAGGCCAAGGCACGAGGCAACACGGCGATCGGCACCAGTGATGGCACCAACGCCTGTTGCGCCGGCATCTGGAACGCCTTGGCGATGCCCAGCGCCACCGACAAACCCAGCAGCAGGCCGCGGCTCGCCCAGTGGCCGGTCGTGGCGGCCATCAGCAGCAGCGCGATTCCCGCCTGGCCCGCCATGCACAAGGCGAGGATGCGCGTGCGGTCGTGGCGGTCGGCCACGTGCCCTGCCACCAGGGTGAGCAGCAGTGCCGGCAGGAACTGCAGCAGGCCCACCAGGCCCAGGTCCCACGCACTGCCCGTCAGCTCGTACATCTGCCAGCCGACAGCCACCATCAGCATCTGGTTGCCGGTGGTGCCTGCGAGCCGCGCGTACCAGAAGCGCATGAAGGCCGGCAGGCCCAGGAGAGAGTTGTCGCTCAAGGGCAATTGCAGCCCCGGTCGAAGATCACACGCCAAACGCCTGGGGCTTCTTGCCGCCAGATCGAGGTGAAGCTGGAGACGGCCTTGCCACTGGGGTCGAACACCGGGCCGGTGCTGATGGCGAGGCTGCCGTTGTCTAGCACTTCCACCTTCTCGGGTTTCCAGGAGAAGGGGGGCTCCGGCTTTTCATAGAAGCGCTTCCACTAGGCGGCTACGGCGTCTTTGCCGCGCAGTGGCGTGGGGCCAGAGAAGAAGATGGTGTCAACGGCGAGGAAGCTGGTGAAGGCGGTGTGGTCGCGCTTGGCCATGGTTTGGGCGAAGGCGGCTTCTGCTTCGATGACTTGGCGCTCTAAGGTAGCGCGGTCTGGTGGAAGCGGCGTGCTGCAGGCGCTCAGGCAGAGCAGCAGGGTGCACAACGCTTTACGCATGGTGGTTCCTCTTTGGAGGGTGGGTAGCGATGTTACTGGTGCCGCTTCGCGTTGGTGTTTCTCCCTGGCTTGCTCGACGACGCACCCGCTGCAAGTACGAAGAAATACCTTCGCGCAGCGGCACAAACAGCACAAGGCTTCGATCCGCGCAGCGGATCCTGTCCTGAGCTTGTCGAAGGGTCAGCCCGCACCGTAAGCGGCGTGCGAGCCCTCCTGGATTCCAGCCCTCAGCTAAAGGACGGGCATCAGATGGCCTGCGTCCGCATATTCAACCAAGCCAGCGCATCCCCGCTCACCAGCGGCCCCAAGCGCTCCCGCACCACCGCGTGATAGCCATTCAGCCAGGCAACCTCGTCGGCCCGCATCAGACTGCGGTCAATGCAGCGAGTGTCGATCGGGCACAGCGTGAGTGTCTCGAATTCGAGGAACTCGCCGAAGGTGCCACCTTCGGGTGTGTCGACTGGCACGTTGAGCACCAGGTTTTCGATGCGCACTCCCCACTGGCCCGAGCGGTACAGGCCCGGCTCGATGCTGGTGATCATGCCGGGCTCCATCGCCATTTGCGGCTCGGGCAGTGTCTTGGAAATGCTCTGCGGCCCTTCGTGCACGTTGAGGAAGTAGCCCACGCCGTGGCCGGTGCCGTGCCCATAGTCGAGCCCCTGTTCCCACAGCGGCGCGCGGGCGATGGCGTCGACCATGGGCGACAGCGTGCCGCGCGGAAAGCGTGTGCGGCTGAGCGCGATGGTGCCCTTGAGCACCAGCGTGTAATCGCGCTGGTGAGCGGGGGTGATGCTGCCGATGGGCCAGACGCGGGTGATGTCGGTGGTGCCCCCGAGGTACTGGCCGCCGGAGTCGATCAGCAGCAGGCCGTCGCCTTCGATGGCGGCATGCGAGTCGGGCGTGGCGCGGTAGTGCGGCATGGCGCCGTT
>JACMKW010000461.1 GCA_014379885.1 Rhizobacter sp. | reverse complement strand
TCTCGTCGCCGTGCACCTTGATCGAGCCCTTGCGCGCGCCGATCAAGCCCAGGATCGCGCGCATCGTGCTCGTGCGTCCGGCGCCGTTGCGGCCGAGCAAGGTGACGACCTCGCCTTCGTTGACGTGGAAGTTCACGCCGTGCAGCACATGCGATTCGCCGTACCAGCCTTGCAGCTCGCGCACTTCGAGAAATGGTGTCATGGTGTATTGATCCAGACCAAGCCACGCGCCGAGGAACCGGCTTTGCGGGGCCTCTGGCGTGGCGCCCCTTGGGGGCTGAGCCCGGACGCAAGCAGTCCTGAGGACTGCTTGTGCCTGGCGAAGGGCTGGGCCGTTGGCCCAGCGCGGCGTGCAAGGCGGCAGCGGAGCGACTGGGGGGCCGACATCAGTGGGCTCCTTGCAACTCGACGTTTGCCGTGCCCATGTAGGCCTCGATCACGGCAGGGTTCTTGGACACCTCGGCATACGGCCCTTCGGCCAGCGTGGCCCCGCGCTGCAACACGGTGATGGTGTCGGCAATGCTCGCCACCACGCTCATGTTGTGCTCCACCATCAAGATGGTGCGATTGGCCGACACCTTCTTGATGAGCTGGCGGATGCGATCCACGTCTTCCAGGCCCATGCCTTGTGTGGGCTCATCGAGCAGCATCAGCTCGGGCTCCATCGCCAGCGTGGTGGCGATCTCCAGCGCGCGCTTGCGGCCGTAGCTCAACTCGACGGTCGGTGACTCGGCATAACTCTCCAGGTCAACTTCGCGCAGCAGCCGCAGCGCGTGTTCGTTCAGGGTGTGCAGCGAACTCTCGGGCTTCCAGAAGTGGAACGAGGTGCCGAGCTTTCGCTGCAAGGCCACACGCACGTTCTCAAGTACCGAGAGATGTGGGAACACCGCCGAGATCTGGAATGAACGGATGATGCCGCGCCGCGCAATGTGCGCTGGCCGCTCGCCGGTGATGTCTGCGCCGTTGAAAAGAATCTGCCCCGAGGTCGGCGTGATGAACTTGGTCAACAGGTTGAAGCAGGTGGTCTTGCCCGCGCCATTGGGGCCGATCAGCGCATGGATCTGCCCGCGCTTGACCTTCAGGTTGACCTGGTTCACGGCCACGAAGCCCTTGAACTCCTTGGTCAGGTTGCGCGTTTCGAGAATCGTGTCGCTGGTGGGATTCATTTGATTCTCTGGGGGGCGACAGCGCCTAAACGTTGCGAGAGTTGCCGGGCCACATCAACAACGGTGTCACGCTGCTGCGCGGCAGAACGTGGTTTGAGCGTGGCCTTTTGCAGGCAGATACCCACGCCGGCCACCACCTCGCCGGCCGCATCGAACACCGGAGCGGCCATGCAGTACACACCCTGTCGTACGTGTTCGTCGTCGATGCTGTAGCCGCGCTCGCGGGTTGCGGCCAGCTCGTTCAGCAAATCACTGCGGCGCATGGAGGGCAGGTTCATGAAGGCCGGCAGGCGCGGCGTGGGGAACAGGCGCTTGACCTGGGCTTCGTCGTGAAAGGCCAGCATGGCGCGGCCGGTGGCAGCGCGGTGGGCCGGCAAGCGCATGCCCACGCTGAACGCCATGCCCAGCGGGCGCAGGCCGTTGCGCACGGCCACGTAGACCACGTCGGTGCCGTCGAGCACCGAGAGAATCACGGTTTCTTGCGGCGCGCTGCCCAGGCTCGTCCAGAGCCGCTCGAACTCTTGCGCCGGCGTGGTTTGCGCAGCAAACGCGTTGGCCAGGCCCATCACACGCGGGCCGATGAAAAAACCACCGTCGTCTTGCCGGCGTAAATAGCCCAATGCCGTGAGGGTGTTGCACAGGCCGTGCACACTGCTCTTGGGCAGCGCCAGGCTGGTGGCGAGCCGCGCCAGGCTCATGGCCTCGCGTTCTCTTTCCAGCAGGTCGAGCAGCGCCAGCGCGCGCGCCACGGCCGGCACCAGGGCGGGCTTGGCAGCAGGCAGCGGTGGGGCAAGCTCAAGCATGCGGGCGTGGTGTGTGCGGTTCAGCGGGTTGAATAGGATTCGACGGGTCGAACGTCCGGGAGCGCAGTCTACGAGCGCCTTCAGCCGCTGGCATACGCAGTCACACCACCCTCGGGAAAGTCCGCTCAGGGTTTGCACGTTGATACTTTTGCGTAAGGGCGACGCTGAATAAGTTCCCGCGAGGCGGCGAGCCGAGGATGCGCCGTCCGCGAGGGACTTGTTTAGCGTTCCCAGATGCGTCCGCCGCGATTGCCCCTCCGTATGTCCATTTGGTCGTCCAAAAATTTGAACCCTCACAACAAGCCCGGTGAACCGGCGGGCTTGACCACCCCCGTAGAGTGCGAACCTCATGAACACAATCAACTCCCGCTACACCCCTGTTGCCATGGCCATGCATTGGGTGCTCGCCCTGGCCATCGTGGGCTCGTTCAGCATGGGCGTTTACATGGCCGACCTGCCGTTCTCGCCACAGCGGCTCAAGCTCTACAACTGGCACAAGTGGGCGGGGGTCACCATCCTTGCGCTGTCGGCTTTGCGATTGCTGTGGCGCCTGACTCACCAACCGCCCGCTGACCAGCCCATGCCGGCCTGGCAGCGTCTGGCGGCACACGGCACGCACTACTTGCTGTACGTGTTGTTCTTTGCCGTTCCGCTGGTGGGCTGGGCCTACAGCTCGGCGGCGGGATTCCCCATCGTGTGGTTCGGCGTGCTGCCGCTGCCCGACTTCGTGCCGATGGACAAGGCGCTGGCCGAGGCCATCAAACCCTGGCACGGCTACCTCGCCTTCGCCATGGCCGCGCTGGTGTTGATGCATGTGGCGGCCGCACTCAAACACCAGTTCATCGACCGCGACGGTTTGCTGTCGCGCATGTGGTTCACCAGAAAGTCTTCATGAAAACCTACTTCGCCGTGCTCACACTCGCCGCTTTGTCAGCCACCTCCTTGCCAGCGTTCGCGCAGCAAAAGCTGGTGCCCGCACAAAGCGAAATCGCTTTCACCAGCAAACAAATGGGCGTGCCGGTGGACGGCAAGTTCAAGAAGTTCGACGCGCAGGTCGCCTTCGACCCCAAGAAACCCGAAGCAGCAAGCATCGCCTTCACCGTTGACCTGGCAAGCGTGAGCTTCGGCTCGAACGAGACCGAGGCCGAAGTGGCCAAGGCCGACTGGTTCAACACCAAGGCCTTTCCGCAAGCCACGTTTCAGTCGAGCGGTGTGAAGGCCACTGGCGCTGGCAAGTTCGAGGTGACGGGCAAGCTCGCCATCAAGGGCGCGAGCCAGAACGTGGTGGTGCCGGTGACCGTGACACAAGCCGGTGGTACGACCACGGCGACCGGCGCCTTCGGCATCAAACGCCTCGACTACAGAATCGGCGACGGCGACTGGAAAGACACCTCGATGGTCGCCAACGAAGTGCAAGTGAAATTCAAGCTGAACCTGACCGGCGTGCCTCCTCTCTGACCTTCCATTCCGACCCTCCACCCCTTCCCCAACAGAAAGTTTTCCCATGACCAAAACCCTCATCGCCGCCGCCCTCCTTGCCAGCTTCGGCGCTGCCCAGGCGCAAAGCGCCACCTACGCCATCGACCCGACGCATACCTTCGTGACGTTTGAGGCCAAGCACTTCGGTACCAGCACGCTGCGCGGCCGCTTCGACAAGAAGGAAGGCACGGTCACGCTGGACAAAGCGGCCAAGACGGGCCAGGCCGAGATCACGCTCGACACCGGCTCGGTGAGCACCGGCGTGGGCCCGCTCGACGGCCACCTGAAGAGCAAGGACTTCTTCAGTGCGTCTGAATTCCCCACGGCCAAGTTCGTGGGCGACAAATTCATCTTCAATGGCGACAAGGTGAGCAGCGTGTCTGGAACGCTCACGATGCGAGGCAAGACACAACCGGTCACGCTGACGGCGACCAACTTCAACTGCTACATGAGCCCCATGCTCAAGCGCGAGGTGTGTGGCGGTGACTTCGAAACCACCCTTCAGCGCAGCCTGTGGGACGTGAGCTATGGCCTTCCCGGCATCCCCGACAACATTCGCCTGCTGATCCAGATCGAAGCCGTCAAGCAATAGGCAATAGGCAATAGGCAATAAGCAATCGGCCAGCGCTGCAATCCTGCGCCCCCCAGCGCAGGAAGCTGGAAGACGGGGCCAGGCAGCGGAGAGCACATTTGGCACGGGCGTTCGGAAATCAATCCGGCGCAGCCCGCTCACCCCAAGAGGAGACACCGTGCCCAAGCCTTCCTGTGTTGCCGCAGCCTTGCCCGGCTTGCGTCACGTTCCACTCGCCCTGCTGACCTGCGCCACGCTCATCGCCTGCGGCGGTGGCGACGACAGCAGCCCCGCCGCCCCACCTGCCGCGCCGCCGGCTCCGACCAGCCATCAGGTGCGCAACGTGGTGTTCGCCACCCACACGCTGGCCAGCGCCGCCAAACCCTTGCTCACCCCGGGCTCACCCGGCGCCAGCGTGGCGCCAGGCAGCAAACTCGCGCAGCAGTTCGGCAGCACCAGCGTCGATCTGAACAACGTGCGCTACACCCGCTACCAATTGGCCGGGCAAGCCACGCGGCAGCCCGACGCGGTTTTGATCGCCATCCCCGGCACATTGGCCGCGGCGCACAGCTACCTGATCCTGGCCGAGAACCTGATGCAACGCATGCTGGCCGAGCAGAACCTGCTGGTCGAGGTGTGGGGCGTGGACAGGCGCTCGGTGCAATTGCAAGACATGCAAGGCCTGAACCTCGCAGAACGCGAGCGCAACCCGCAGATCGCGCTGAACTTCCTTTTTGGTGGCGAGCTGGGGTTGCCGCTGCACCCTCTGCTCAGCCGGCGCGCGGTCTTCCATGACCAGACCGAGCTTGCTTTCCTGGGCAACTGGACGCCGCTCGTGCACTCGATGGACATCGACGCCGTGGTCGAGCAGGCGCGCAGCGTGGCGCGCAACGGCAATGTGTTCCTCGGCGGGCATTCGGCCGGCACCGGGTTCACCGCACGTTACGCGGCCACCGACTTCAACCAAAGTGCCACCGGCGCGCCACAGCCAGGCTACGCCAAGCTGCGCGGCCTGGTGCTCTTTGAAGGCGCTGGCGGCTCGTTGAGCGCCGCGCCCCCCACCAGCGCCCAGCTTGATGCCGTGGTGGCCGCGGCCGATGGCGGGCTGGCCCAGGCCGTGGCCGCCGGCACGGTGAATGCCTACGTCGCGGCGACAGGCATCTCGCCACGCACCAGCGCCTCGACTGAAGTCACCGGCATGCAGATGGCCTTCGAGGGCACGATCAACGGCACCCAGGCTGCCCTGCAGGCTGACCAGGGCGGCGTCGCCGGCAACAACGTCTACGCCCGCGTTCCCGGCTTCACGGTGCGAGCGTTCCCGGTGACCGCGGGTGCCGCGATCTGCACCTTCATGGACGACGACAACACGCCGCGCACGGCCTTTTATTCGATCTCGATGGGCGCACTCGGCGCAGCACGTGCTGACGGCGCCCGGGTCTGGATCGACAACAACGAGACCCTGCCCGCCACAGCGTTTCGCGACTTCGGCCCCATGTACGCCGACATGACCGTGCCGCTCGCGCCGTGGGGCCGTGAGGTCGAACCCACAAACACGATGCGCTTTGCATCGGCGCTGTTTGTTGGCGACACCACCTGGAGCGACTGGTACTACCCCAGCTCGGGCCTGTTGATCGGCAACTCGGCCGCCGGCGGCGGCGCCAACCTGGGCCTGGACACCAGTCCCTTGTCGTTGCCGGTGGCGCAGGGCGGCCGCGGCCGGCCCGACATTGCCAATCAAACGCAGGCGCGCAACATCAACATTCCGGTGATCGGGTTCGGCGGCAGCAACGGCCTTGCGCCCGTGCCGGGGGCCTGGCGCGGTTTCGCCGAGGCCCTCGCGCCGTGCGCATCACCCAGCTGCACGGCCGGTGTGCTGCGCACCCCGGTGGGCCAGTCGCCCCTTGCCGCAGCGCGTGCCTATGGCGGTGCACCCGGAGGATTCGAGGTGCACATCAGCGAGGGCTACACCCACGTGGATGTGTTGACGGCCAATGACGACGCCAGCAACAACGTCATCCGCCCACTGAGCGCCTTCATCGCGCGCAACACCGTGCGCTGAGCCAGGCCCGCCGCCACCGGGGCATGCCCGGTGGCGGCACGCACACCCCGGGTGCTAAGGTTTCGCCCCCGGAGGTGACGAGCATGGATCAGCATCAGATTTGGGTGGAGCGAGACCATCGGCGCACGCTGTTGTCCGAGCGGCCGCAGTACCAGCTCGACGACCTGGCCCGCTGGACTGGCTTGCGAATGGGCTGCTTCGCCTTCCCCAACCAGGCCGGCAAGGCGCACTTCTACAGCGCCAACCCGCTCATCTCGCTGTTCGTGGGCGGCCACGCGCGTGCCGACGTGCAGTGGCGCCTGCGCAGCCGCAGCCTTGCTTTCCGCTGCGGCGACATGACGTGCTTTCCCGGCGACATGGAGATGCGCCGCTCGATGTGGCGCGCCGATGGCGCACGCACGCTGGCAGTAGAGATCGACCGCGCGCGCCTGTCCAGCTTCGTGGGTGCCGACGAAGGCCTGGCCGACAAGACCCTGACCGGCCAGGCGCACTTCACCGATGATGACCTGGCCCGCCTGATGGGCGCCATGTGGCAAGAAATACAAACCGGGTGCCAGAACGGGCGCCTGTATGCCGAGAGCCTGTCGCTGGGCCTGGCCTCCCATGTGTTTCGCCGCTTCGGCGCCGGCCCGCAGGCGGCAAAAGCCAGCCTGAACGCCACCCAGCTCAGCCGCGTCGAGCAGTGCCTGCGGGCTAGGCTGGCCGAGCCCATTGGCCTCAGCCACCTGGCCGAAGCCGCAGGCCTGAGCGTGAGCCATTTCGCGCGCAGCTACCGCAACACCACCGGCACGTCGCCTTACCGGCGCCTGTTGG
>JACMKW010000460.1 GCA_014379885.1 Rhizobacter sp. | reverse complement strand
AGTGGGCGATGACCGTGTTCGAACTTGGCGGCCAACGTTCTGTCGTAGAAATGAAGCAGCAGCAGGCAAAACCGCAGAATCGTCTCAATTGAGCGAGGAGCGGCTCCGAATAGAGTTGGTCTGCTGCGGGCATGGTGAAGCAACAGAACGATCCGGACGAAAAAGGCGTTCGACATCGCCACCGATAGCAGTACTTCGACTGGTGTGGGACGAGGTCTCCGAGCCATACCTGCGACCTCGCTGCGTGACGAGTCGCTCTCGTCGATCGGCCGATTGGGCGCGTCACAAGGCTGCAATGACCGGTCTCGGAAGCTGCAGACTTTCGTCCATGAAATTCGAACGTCCGAGTCCAGTCTGAAGTTGACTGCCAGATCGCGGCGTCGCGCTGAAGAAGCTGGCTACGAACGATCCTTAGTACGGTGCCCTGCGCGCATCCCTTCGCTCGAGTCGCAAGAGGCCCAAGGACCTAGACAGTCAGTACCAAAAATCTCGCTAGACTGTTTTCGCCTCTATTTGCGCGTTTACGACTTTAATAACCTGTTTACGACTATTTTTGTTCAGAACAGGAATGCCGCAAGTGCGAGCCGGTCATTCGACCGTCACGCTTTTGGCCAGATTTCTGGGTTTGTCCACATCCGTCCCTCGCGCGCACGCCGTGTGATACGCCAGCAGCTGCAGCGGGATCACATGCAGGATGGGCGACAGCGCGCCGTAGTGCTCGGGCATGCGGATCACATGCAGGCCTTCACCCGATTCGATGTGCGAATCGGCATCGGCAAACACAAACAATTCACCACCCCGCGCACGCACTTCCTGCAGGTTGCTCTTGAGCTTTTCCAGCAGCGCGTCGTTCGGCGCCACCGTCACCACCGGCATCTCGGCCGTCACCAGCGCCAGCGGGCCATGCTTCAGCTCACCGGCCGGGTAAGCCTCGGCGTGGATGTAGCTGATCTCTTTGAGCTTCAGTGCGCCTTCGCAGGCAATCGGGTAGTGCAGCCCACGGCCGAGGAAAAGAGCGTTTTCCTTGCGCGCAAAAATCTCTGACCAGGCGATCACCTGCGGCTCCAGCGCAAGCACCGCTTGCACGGCCACGGGCAGGTGGCGCAGCGCTTTCAGGTGCGCCAGCTCCTGCTCTTCGCTCAGGTGGCCGCGCACTTGGGCGAGTGCCAGCGTCAACAGGAACAGGCCCACCAGCTGGGTGCTGAAAGCCTTGGTCGAGGCCACGCCGATCTCGGCGCCGGCGCGGGTGATGTAGGCCAGCTCGCATTCGCGCACCATCGCGCTGGTGGCCACGTTGCAGATGGTCAGCGTGTGTTTCATGCCCAGGTTGCGCGCGTGCTTCAGTGCGGCCAGGGTGTCGGCGGTTTCGCCGCTTTGCGTGATGGTGACCACCAGCGTGCGTGGGTTGGGCACGCTGTCGCGGTAGCGGTATTCGCTGGCGATCTCCACGCTCGTGGGGATCTTGGCGATGCTCTCCAGCCAGTACTTGGCCACCGAGCCGCTGTAGTAGCTGGTGCCGCAAGCGAGGATCAACACGTTGTCGATGTCCTTGAAGATGCGGTAGGCACCATCACCAAAGAGCTCGGGCGAGATGCACTCCACCGCGTCGAGCGTGTCGGCAATGGCGCGCGGCTGCTCGAAGATTTCTTTCTGCATGTAGTGCCGATACGGCCCCAGCTCGGCCGCGCCGGTGTGCACGAGCACGGTGCGCACTTCACGCTCTACCGCCTTGAACGTGAAGCCGTTGCTGGCACGCGCGGTGATCCACACCTTGCCGAGCTGCAGGTCGACCACATCGCCTTCTTCGAGGTAGGTGATCTGGTCGGTCACGCCGGCCAGGGCCATGGCGTCGGAGGCCAGAAAGAAGTCGCCTTTTCGATCGTCTGCGCCAACGCCCAACACCAAGGGCGAGCCTTCGCGCGCGCCAATCACACGGTGCGGCTCGTCGCGGCAAAACACGGCGATGGCGTAAGCACCGCGCAGGCGCAGCGTGGCCTGCTGCACGGCGGCGAGCAGGTCGCCTTCATACAGGTGGTCAACCAGGTGGGCGATCACCTCGGTGTCGGTCTGGCTGTCGAACACATAACCGCGGGTCTTGAGTTCGTTGCGCAGCTCGTCGTGGTTTTCGATGATGCCGTTGTGCACCAGTGCCACCCGGCCGGACGATGCCGACTTGCCCACCGGGCCGGATGAAAAATGCGGGTGCGCGTTGTGCACGACCGGTGCGCCATGTGTGGCCCAGCGGGTGTGGGCGATGCCGGTGCCACTTTGCACGTCGTCGGCCGCCACGCCGGATTCGAGTTCGGCTACACGGGCGGTGCTGCGGGCGCGCCGCAGTTCGCCGTTTTGATGCACGGCCACGCCGCAGGAGTCATAACCCCGGTATTCCAGGCGCTTCAGGCCCTCGATCAGGATGGGAACGATGTTGCGGGTGCTGACGGCGCCGACGATGCCACACATGAATGAATCCTCAAGAGCTGGAACGGTCAGGCATGGTAGGCAGGCAGACGTGGCTGATGTTTGCAAATTATCAATACCAATGAAATACTTCCTCATCCACTCCGTTTTCTGGCTGAATATTTCATAATATAAATAATGATGGAATCTGATTCAAAAATTTTGGCGCTGGACGACACCGATTTGCGGGTGCTGGAGCTTCTGCAGCGAGACGCTTCGCTCTCCAACCAAGACCTCGCCGCCGCCGCCCACACCTCGCCGGCCACCTGCTTGCGGCGCGTCAAACGCCTGGTGGAGGCCGGGGTAATCGAGCGGCGGGTGGCCATCCTGTCGGCTGATCGCCTGGGGCCGGGGCTCACCGCGCTGGCCGAGGTCACGCTTGACCTGCAGGGGGCCGAGCACCTGGCGGCCTTCGAGTCACGTGCCGTGAAAGAGGCGGCGGTGCAGCAGTGCTACCGCGTGTCACCCGGGCCCGATTTCATGCTGGTGCTGCAGGTACCCGACATGGCGGCTTACCACGCCCTGGTGCAACGGCTCTTCACGCAAGACGCCAATGTGCGTAACGTCAAGGCCTTTTTCAGCGTGCACCGCGCCAAGTTCGAGCCCGCCATCGCCCTGCCCCGCGCGGCGCGAGAAACTGCCGAGCGTGCAACAGTTGCTCCATTCAAGACCCCAGGCGCCGATAACGATTCATCCAAGATTGCGAGCTGACCCGGCCCATGACCTCTGCCACCCCTGCCCTCACGCCTGCCACCGACACCGGTGCCGCGAAGGCACTGCGTCGCCACCAGCGCCAGCAGATGGTGTGGATGGTGCTCGGCAGCTACGTGGTCGACTGCGCCTTGCTGCTGGCCCTCAGCTGGGCCGGAGGCTTGGCGGCCAGCACCGCATTTTTGTACCTGGGCGCGGGAGCCGCCGCGAGTGCGGTTTTCTATGTGCTGCTGAGCAGCGGCTGGAGCGAGCGATTCGAAGACCACTACCTTGCCGGCCCGCAGATGCTGGTGCATGCAGTGGTGAACCTGGGCTTCACCTTGTACGCACCCGAGATTGGCGTGCTGTTGATGATGGTGTTGTTCATCTTGTTTGCCTTTGGCGCGCTGCGTGTGAACCCGCGCCGTGCCTTGTCGGCGCCGCTGCTGGGCTCGGCGGCGGTAGCGCTGGGCGTGATCGGCGTGGTGGTGCTGGTGGGCGACCGCCTGGGTCTGCCCACTGCCAGCTGGCAGCAGCGGGCGGTGTGTGGGGTGTGGGTGGCGCTCATCCTCGCGCGCAGCACGGTGGTGGGGGTGTACGGCGCCCAGCTGCGCTCGCTGCTCAACAAACGCAACGCGGAGCTGGCCTCCACCTTCGAAAAGCTGGAGCAGATGGCCAGCCGAGACGAGCTCACCGGCACCCTGAACCGCCGCAGCGTGATGCGCCTGCTCGATGAAGAGCGCCAGCGCATGATGCGCACCGGCCAGCCCTTTGGCGTGGCCCTGTTCGACCTTGACCACTTCAAGCAGGTCAACGACGGTTTTGGCCACCTGACGGGCGACGAAACACTGCGCCACTTCACCCGCGCCGCCACAGCCAGCATGCGCAACACCGACCGGCTGGGCCGCTACGGCGGCGAAGAATTCCTGATGCTGCTCACGGCAACGAACGATGAATCGGCGGCACGTGTGGCGGCCGAGCGGGTGCGTGCTGGCACGGCCGAGCACGACTGGGCGGCAGTGGCACCTGGGCTGAAGGTCACGGTGTCAGCCGGTGTGGCGCTGTGCCAGCCGGGCGAAACGGCTGAGCACTTGCTGGACCGTGCGGACCAGGCGCTCTATGCGGCGAAACGCGCAGGCCGCAACCGGGTCAACGTGGCGGATGGCGCCCCAGGCGTCACCCCTACTTCTTGAGAATCACCAGTCCCTTGAGGTATTCACCTTCTGGGAACGTCACCGTCATTGGGTGATCAGGCGCTGCGCCGGTGCGCGCGTAGATCAGGCCATCGATGTTCGCATCGAGCCCCGCGCCGGCCACAATCTTGTGGAACAGGTCAGCGCTGATGCCACCCGAACACGAATACGTGAACAGCACGCCGCCCGGCTCCAGCAGCATGAAGGCGAGGCGGTTGATGTCTTTGTAGGCACGCGCGGCACGCTCGGCATGAGCGGCGGTGGGCGCGAACTTGGGTGGGTCGAGCACGATTGCGTCGAACCGTTGGCCACGTTGCAAGGCGTCCCGCAGGGTCTGGTTCACGTCGGCATCGAGCGCGGTGTGGCGTGCGGCATCAAAGCCATTGAGCAGCACATGCGCCGTGGCGCGTGCGAGCGCGGGGGCCGATGAATCGACGCTGGTCACGTGCCCTGCCCCACCGGCGAGTGCCGCGATGCTGAAGCCGCCGGTGTAGCAATAGCAGTTGAGCACGCGCTGAAAACCGAAGTGGCGCACGGTGTCGGCAAAGAGTTTGCGGCTGTCGCGTTGGTCGAGGTAGAAGCCGGTCTTGTGGCCTTCGGCCACGTCGAGCGTGAGCTGCCAGTCGTGTTCGCGGATGGTGACTTCGGTGTTGCCCTCTCTTGTGTCACCCCCACGCAACCAACCTTTCACTTCCGGCAGGCCTTCGAGGCCGCGGGTGCTGGCATCGCTGCGCTCGTACAGGCGGGTGAGGCCGGTGGCCTTGAGCAGCAGGTCGGCGATGGTGGCTTTCCAGCGCTCGATGCCGGCACTCAGGAATTGCACGCTCAGTGTGT
>JACMKW010000459.1 GCA_014379885.1 Rhizobacter sp. | reverse complement strand
GCATGGGTCTCGGCCACCGCTATGGCCGGCGCATGCAGACCATCTCGGGCATCCACTACAACTGGTCGCTGCCGGGGGTGTCTGACGAACAGTACTTCAGCCTCATCCGCAACTTTCGCCGCCACTCTTTCTTGCTGCTGTACCTGTTCGGCGCGTCGCCGGCGGTGGGCGCGAGCTTCGTGGCCGGTCGGCAGCATGAGCTGCAGCCACTTTCCGAGCAGACGCTGTACATGCCTCACGGCACCTCGCTGCGCATGGGCCGCCTGGGTTATCAGAGCGATGCCCAGGCCACGCTCGCTGTCAGCTACAACAGCCTGGTGAATTACGGTGCTTCGTTGCAAGAGGCACTCACACAGCCCTACGCCTCGTATGCGGCGGTCGGCATTCACAACCCCGGCGGCGAATACAACCAGCTGAGCCCCAGCCTGCTGCAGATCGAGAACGAGTTCTACGGCACCATCCGCCCCAAGCGCGTGATCTTCCCCGGCGAGCGCCCGCTGCATGCGCTGCGCGAGCGCGGTGTTGAATACGTTGAAGTGCGGCTGATGGACCTGAACCCCTTCGTGCCCATCGGCATCACCGCCGAGACCGTGCGTTTTCTCGACGTGTTCTTGCTGCACTGTCTGTTGAGCGACAGCCCACCCGACACGCCCGACGAGATTGCCGCGCTCGGCCGCAACCAGCACCGCACCGCCGGCCACGGCCGCCAGCCCGGCCTGATGCTGGAGCGCGGGAAACAAGAGGTGTCGCTGATCGACTGGGGCCTGCAGCTGGTGGACGAATGCCGCCCGCTCGCCGCCGCACTGGACGCCGCACAAGGCGGCGAGCTGCACCAGGCCGCACTGGTAGCCGCTCACGAGCTGCTGACCGATGCCACCCTCACACCGTCGGCGCGTGTGCTCAACGCCATGGCGCACGATTTCGGCAACTCCTTCCAGCGCTTCTGTCAGGCCCAGAGCCGGCAGACACAGGCGCACTTGCTGGCCTTGCCGCTAGCACCCGAGATGGCAGCGCGCTTTCGACACATGGCGGAGAGCTCGATCGAAGAACAAAAGCGCATCGAAGCGGCCGACACCATGCCCTTCGAGATCTACCGCCAGCAGTATTTGTCGCCGCAGCGATTGGGGCTCTGACGGTCCATCTGGCCTTGCGAACGCACCCGCTCAGCTCGTGGGGGTGTCCGTCAGCAAACCCACGGCGCTGAGGAGCAGGCGCTGCACCAGCGTGGCGGCTTCGGCTTCACGCCGCCGGCGCCGGGCGCGCCGCACCGAAATCGCATGGGCAAAACGCCGCACCATGCGTACCTCTTGCGGCGTCCATTGCCGCGTGGCGCCTTGCTGCGAGCAGCAACACACTCCCCAGGTGCTGGCGTTGACGCCGATGGTCACGTCGAGCGAGGCACCGATGCGATTGGGAATGAGGTAGCTGTCGCGCATCGCGGCGAGGTTGGGGGCAGCCTGCGTGTCGGGGCAGACATAAACGCCTTTGCTCGCGAGCGCTTCGAAATAGGCCGCGAACTCTTCTTCGTGCAGCTGCGCCGGTTCGGTGATGGGCGTGCGGCTGACACCGTCGAAACCGGCGATGCGCCGCATCACCCGGTGGCCCACATCGCCTTCAAGCACCCACGCGGTCACCCGGGAGCACGCGAGCTGCCCCTGCACATACTCGGCCAGGCTCATCGAAGCGGCTTGCAACGTCGTCGCCTCAGCGTCGAGTTGGGCGCTCAAGTGGGCGAGCAGTTCAGGGAAGCCTTTCATGCGCTCGCGGCGAGTCGTGTCGTGCAAGGGTAACGCGGTGCAACACATGAACACCTCACCGCCCGCAAGCCCCGCGGAAAAGTCGTGCTTTGTCCACATACATCGACCGATGGAAAAGCGCGCATGCCTGTTCAATAGGGGGCATGAAGAAGCGGTTGTTCGCAGCGTGCGTGTTCTGGCTGGCAAGTGCCGCCTGGGCCGATGCGTCGCTGACCGCCACGGAAACCCGCTGGCTGCAGCTGAGCGGGCCCGCCATCCGTTACGCCCGCGAGCAGCGCCTGCCGCTCGACATCGTGGTTCAACCGCAGCCCACCCCGGGCAACGCGCCGCTGGCCATGGCCTACGTGGACGGGCGCTGCAAGCTGGTGTTGTCGATGCGCGGCAACCCTGAGGCCCAATCCACGCTCGACGAGATTCCTCCTGCGCTGCTGGCCCCGGTGGTCGAGGCCATGGCCGCCCACGAGCTGGGCCACTGCTGGCGTTATGTGCGCGGCGCCTGGCACACGCTACCGGCCGGTTTTGCCTCCGCTGCGCGCGAGAGCGCACCCGCCTCCCCCCAGCTGCGGGCCAACATGCAGCAGACCCGCCGCGAGGAAGGTTTTGCCGACCTCGTCGGCCTCGCCTGGACGGCCGCGCACCACCCGCAGCGTTATGCCGAGGTGCATGCCTGGCTGTTGAAGTTTCGCGACGAACCCGAGCACCCCGGCAGCCACCACGACACCGTGGCCTGGCTGCGCCTGGCGCCCGCGCCCAGCGCCTTCGCCACCCCCGCCAACCTGTTCGACCAGGCATGGCCGCTGTGGCAACAGGGTTTGCAGCAGCATTTGAGCGCAGCGGATTAGCAGCGCTGCCCTCGTAGGCCAATCCCCACACGCGCTCGCGTGCCCGTCCGAGAGACGGCCCGGCGCTCCCTGCGCGACCATGCATTCGAAACCCCATCAGGAGCTCGCAATGCAGATCCACCCCCACCCCGAAACCCTTGGCGCCTTCTCACCGGTGAACCATGTGGTGATGTCGTTCCCCACCGCTGACGACATGGAAGGCGCCGCGCAAGCGCTCGCCCAGCAAGGCTGGGACGACGAACAACTCATCCACTACACGCCCAGCCAGATGAAGAAGCAGGCCGAGTTCGACATTGCCAACGCCAGCCCGCTGGCCGAGCTGGGGCAAGAGGTCAATCTGGTGCGTGCGCACCGCGATCTGGCCGACAAGGGCTACAGCTTTCTGATCGTGCCGGCCGACAGCACCGATCTGGCGCAAAAGGCCGCCGAGATCGGCAAGGGCTTTCACGCCGAACGCGCGCAGCGCTATGGCAACTTCTTGATCGAAGAGTTGATCGAGGCGCGCGACGACGAGGCCCAGGTGTTCGAGTCGCCCGACCGCGGGCTTGATGCGCAGACACCGTCCGGCGAAGAAAAGGATCGCAGCACGCGTCGCTGACCTCGACCCCACTGGCTCCCCGGCAAGGGGCACGGCAAAGGCATGGAACTTGCCAGTTCTTGCGCCTGCGCTAGCGCCCTCCCCATTTCCGGATCGGAGCCATCATGCAAACAGGTCACCTCCAACCGACACTGAACGCCTGGCACCTGTGGGGGTTGGCCGTGGGTCTTGTCATCTCGGGCGAGTACTTTGGGTGGAGCTACGGTTGGGCCAGCGCCGGCACGCTGGGCTTCATGGTCACCGCCATCGTGGTGGCGGTGATGTACACCACCTTCATCTTCAGCTTCACCGAACTGACCACCGCCATTCCGAACGCGGGCGGGCCCTTTGCCTATGCCAGCCGCGCCTTCGGGCCGACCGGGGGCTTCATTGCGGGCTTTGCGGTGCTGGTCGAGTTCGTGTTTGCACCCCCGGCCATCGCCATGGCGATCGGCGCCTACCTGCAGGTGCAGTTTCCCGGCGTCAGCGCCAAGCTCATGGCGGTGTGCGCGTATGTGATTTTCATGTCGCTCAACATCGTGGGCGTGAAGATCGCCGCCACCTTCGAACTGGTGGTCACGCTCTTGGCCATCTTCGAGCTGCTGGTGTTCATGGGCGTGGTGGCGCCTGGCTTCTCAGTGGCCAATTTCGTGGCGCACGGCTGGGCCGGGCAAGACACATTCAGCCCGCTGGCCATCTCGGGCATGTTTGCTGCCATTCCGTTTGCCATCTGGTTCTTTCTGGCCATTGAAGGCGTGGCCATGGCGGCTGAAGAAGCCAAGGACCCGAAACGCACCATCCCGGTGGCGTACATCGCCGGCATCATCACCCTGGTGGTGCTGGCCATCGGCGTGATGGTGTTCGCCGGGGGGGTAGGCGACTGGCGCAAGCTCTCCAACATCAACGACCCTCTGCCGCAGGCCATGAAGGTGGTGGTGGGCGACAACAGCACCTGGCTGCACATGCTGGTCTGGATCGGCCTGTTCGGGCTGGTGGCCTCGTTCCACGGCATCATCCTCGGCTACTCGCGGCAGATCTTTGCGCTCGGCCGCGCCGGTTACCT
>JACMKW010000458.1 GCA_014379885.1 Rhizobacter sp. | reverse complement strand
GCACCTTGGCGCCCATCTTCATCAATTGCGACAAAGTCTGCTGGTCCAGGCGCTGCACGTCATCGAACCAAGTGGTCATCAACTCAATCAGGTCGTGCATGCCCTTCATGCGCTCTTGCGCAATGCGGTCAGCTTCGGTCGTGGGCTGCTCCAGCAGGGCGCCGCGCAGCATCGACAGCGTGGGCTCGATCTCGCGGCGGCGGCGCTCTTCGGCCAGGGTGCGAAAGATCTCCCAGGCGTCGCTGGGGGCGTCGAAGTATTCGCGCCGGTCACCGGCTTGGTGGCGCAGGCTCACCAGGCGCCAGGCCTGCAATTCCTTGAGGCCCATGCTCACGTTGGAGCGTGAGAACTCCAACGCTTCGGCAATGTCGTCGGCATTCACCGGCGCGGGCGACACAAAGATCAGCGCGTAGATCTGGCCCACGGTGCGGTTGATGCCCCAGCGGCTGCCCATCTCGCCGAAGTGGCTGACGAAACTTTTGACCAACGGTGAGAGCGGCGTCATTTTTTGGCTTTAGGTTGATGTGGGTCAGATTATCTTGAATTTTCAGTAATTACTGAAATCTAGGGAAATTAGGTGTTCGCCTGGCCACCGACCTGCCAAACAGCCGGCCGCCATAATCGCGGCCTGGATTGCACCCTCTCCCGCCCCATGCAGATCGGCTTTTCCGTCAACGAGATCCTTTTCCTGCTGAGCCTGGCCAGTGGGGCCTGCTGGGTCGTGTGGCGGCGCCGGCTGAAGCGCTTTCCGCTGCCCGAGCGCAAGCCGTTTTGGGTCAGCCTTGGGGCTGAGCTGTTCATCGTGATCGGGTTGATGTTCACTTGCCGGGTGGCGCTGGCCGATTGGCCCCGTGTGCCTTCGGGTTCGATGGAGCCCACGCTTCGGGTGGGTGACTACCTGCTCGTCAACCATTTGGCGTACGGCCCGCGCCTGCCGTTCACCAACACGGCCATCGAGACTGGCCGGCCGCAGCGTGGCGACGTGGTGGTGTTTCGCTACCCGCTTGATGTGTCGGAGTTTTATGTGAAGCGGCTCGTCGGTTTGCCGGGCGACGTGGTTCGGTTCCAGAACGGTCTGGTCAGTGTGAATGGTGAAGTGCAGCCGCCCGAGATGCTGAGCGATGGCAGCGGCCCTGATGTGCGTGAAGAAGACCGCGGCCATTGGCTGATGCGCGAGACCGTGCAGCAGCGCCAGCGAGTGGTCAAGCTCAACCCGTTTGTGCAGGGGCGCCTCGCGATCAACCTGAAACAACCCGGGCTGGCGGAACACTGCCGGGTCGAGGACACAAGCATCTGGCAATGCACCGTGCCCGCCGGTCAGTACCTGATGCTTGGCGACAACCGCGACAACTCCGAAGACTCGCGCGTCTGGGGGTTTTTGCCGCATGAGCAGGTGTACGGCAAGGCCGTGCGCGTTTTGTTCAATTGGTCTGATCTGTCCCGCAGCTGGACTGCGCTTTGACCCAAGGTTCCTACGCCATGACTGAACGACTGGATTTACAGGGCCGGCACATCGTGCTGGGCTTGAGCGGTGGCATCGCCTGCTACAAGGCCGCCGAGCTGACACGCGGGCTCATCAAGGCCGGCGCCACGGTGCAGGTGGTGATGAGCGAGGCGGCCGAGCAGTTCATCACCGCGGTGACCATGCAGGCGCTCTCCAATCGCAGTGTCTACACCAGCCAGTGGGACGCACGTGAGCCCAACGCCATGGCACACATCAACCTCACCCGTGAGGCCGATGCCGTGTTGATCGCTCCTGCCAGCGCCGACCTGATGGCCAAGCTGGCGCACGGCCGTGCCGACGACCTGTTGAGCCTCTTGTGCCTGGCGCGCCCCATCGAGCGCTGCCCACTGCTGTTGGCGCCGGCGATGAACCGCGAGATGTGGGCTCACCCGGCGACGCAGCGCAACCTGGCCTTGCTGCGTGCCGATGGCAGCACTATTCTTGGCCCCGGCAACGGCGACCAGGCCTGCGGCGAGATCGGCGACGGCCGCATGCTCGAAGCCGATGAGCTGGTGGAAGAACTGATCGCGTTCCTGGCGCCCAAGGTGCTGGCGGGCCAGCGTTTGCTGATCACCGCCGGCCCGACTTTCGAGCCCATCGACCCGGTGCGCGGCATCACCAACCTGTCCAGCGGCAAGATGGGTTTTGCGATGGCGCGAGCCGCGCGCGAAGCGGGCGCCGAGGTGACCCTGGTGGCAGGCCCGGTGCACCTGCCCACACCACGAGGCGTGCGGCGCATCGACGTGCAGACAGCTCAGCAGATGTTCGATGCCGTGCTGCCCCAGGCCACCCGGCATTCGGTGTTCGTTGCCACGGCGGCCGTGGCCGACTGGCGGCCCGCCAGCCTGTCCGATCAAAAGATCAAGAAAAACGGCAGCAAGGTCGCGCCCACTTTTGAGCTGACCGAGAACCCCGACATCCTGGCCGCCGTGGCCGCTTTGCCCAAGCGCCCGTTCTGCGTGGGCTTCGCTGCCGAAAGTCATGACCTGCTGAAACACGCGCGTGAAAAACTCATCCGCAAGAACGTGCCGCTCATCGTCGGCAACCTCGGGCCGGCCACCTTCGGGCGCGACGACAACGCGCTGGTGGTGGTCGATGCCGCCGGCCACCGCGACATCGCCCAGGCCGACAAGCTCACTCTGGCGCGCGCGCTCGTGAGCGACATCGCCCAACGCCTCGCTTCCGAAACATGAAAGAACTCACATCAGACGCGCATGAGCGGGCCGAGCGCCGGGCCGCTCCCAAGCCGGCCCGCATTCCCTTGGGGGATCGGCCGATGTACTCATCGGACGAGGGGCTGTCATGAGCCCCATTGACCTGAAAGTGCTCGACCCTCGCATGGCCGAGCAACTGCCCACCTACGCCACGCCCGGCAGCGCCGGCCTCGACCTGCGCGCCTGTCTCGATGCGCCGCTGGTGCTGGAGCCCGGCCAGACCCAGCTCATTCCGACCGGCCTGGCCATCCATGTGGCCGACCCGGGGCTGGCCGCGTTGATCCTGCCGCGCTCGGGGCTGGGGCACAAGCACGGCATCGTGCTCGGCAACCTGGTGGGCCTGATCGACTCCGACTACCAGGGCCAGCTGATGGTGAGCTGCTGGAACCGCGGGCAGCAGAGCTTCACCGTGCAGCCGATGGAGCGCATTGCGCAACTCGTCATCGTGCCAGTGGTGCAGGCGCAGTTCCGCGTGGTCGATGAATTCGGTGCCTCCGACCGTGGTGCAGGGGGCTTTGGCTCCACCGGCAAACACTGACGAAGTAAAGGCGCGGGCGGCGGCAGCGTGACGGCAGTGCTGCTTCGAGGGGCGGAGAGAGCTGATCGGCTGGCTCAGTTCGTCGACATCGCCGTCGATGCGAGCTCAGGCACGGTGAAATTGAAACCCGCGTTCGACAACCGCGAAGAGAAACTCTGACAAGGCGACGAGTTGCCTCAGTGAAGCCGGGTGCCGCCTGGCGGGGCGCTCATCACGCTGAGGCCTGACTCGGTGACGCTGCCGGCTTCGATCTCCTCAACAGTGGCTTCGCGCACGTCACGCACCTTCAAGTCGAGCCGCAAGGCAATGCCCGCCAGCGGGTGGTTGCCGTCGAGCACCACGTGAGTGTCATAGACCTCGGTCACGGTGTAGAGCGCATCGACCGGCAGGCCCTCGGTGACGGCGCCTTCGGGCGGACCTTCGAACTGCATCCCGGGCTCGACCTGTTCGCCCAAGATGGCGCGCTCTTCAAAAAAGACCAGTTCGGATTGGTACTCGCCAAAGGCGTGCTCGGGCTCCAGATGCAGCTTGATTTCGAAGCCGGTTTCCTGGCCGTTCAGGGCTTCTTCGACCTTTGCCAACAGGTCATCGCCGCCAAAGAAGAACTCGACCGGCGCTTCCAGTTCGTCGATCAACTGGCCTTGGGCGTCTTCGAGTCGCCAGGTAAGGCTGACGACGCAGGGGGATGAAATCAACATCGAACAATGATCGCACAATCACCCCATGACGACCTCTTTGCCAACACCCTTGCTGGGCGGTTTGTCGCCTCAGCTTTTCATGCGTCGCCACTGGCAAAAGCGGCCTTTGTTGATCCGCCAGGCGGTGCCCGATGTGATGCCTTTTGCGAGCCGCGCCGAGCTGTTTGCCATGGCAGCACGCGACGATGTGGAGGCGCGACTGGTGGTGCATCAAGCGGATGGCTGGACACTGCGCCACGGCCCGTTGCCGCGACGTGCGTTGCCGCGTGTTGATCAACCTGGTTGGACGCTGCTGGTGCAGGGCGTGGACACGCACCTTCAGGCGGCGCACGAACTGCTCTCGCGGTTTCGCTTTGTGCCCGATGCGCGGGTTGACGACCTGATGGTGTCGTGGGCCAGCGACGGCGGTGGTGTCGGCCCGCACGTGGATTCGTACGACGTGTTCCTGCTGCAACTGCAAGGGTGCCGTCGCTGGCGCGTTGCGCCGCCAGGCGATGACAGCCTGCAGCCCAATGTGCCCTTGAAGATCCTTCAGCATTTCGAGCCAGAACAGGAGTGGCTGCTCGTGCCAGGCGACATGCTTTATCTGCCACCTGGGTGGGGCCACGACGGCGTGGCCGAAGGCGAGTGCATGACGGCCTCGGTGGGCTTTCGCGCGGCAGGCCGCGCTGAACTGCGCACCGAGGTGCTGCAGCGCATGATCGACGCCAGCGAGCTGCCCGAGCCCGACCCGCTGTACCGCGACCCGCGCCAGCCTGCGACCGACACGCCGGGTCGCATCCCCGAAGCGATGCATGAGTTCGTGCAGCGCGAAGTGACACGCTGGCTGGCCGAGCCACGCTCGCTCGCTTGCGCGCTGGGTGAGGTGCTGAGCGAACCCAAGCCGCAGGTTTGGTTCGAGCAGGGCCAGCCGCTGGTGGCCGGTGGCGGAGTGAGGCTCGATCGAAGAACCCGCATGTTCTACGACGAGCAGCATGTGTTCATCAACGGCGAAGCGTTTCGAGCCGCGGGCCGCGATGCGCGGTTGATGCGACGCTTGTGTGACGAGCGCTTGCTGGCGTCGCCACAACTTGCCAAGCTCGGCGGCGACGCCCGAGAATTGCTTGATCAATGGGCGCTGGCCGGCTGGCTGCACCCCTTCAACGAATGAGAGGAACGCCATGAGCGAACTGCCGCCGCCCAGAATCATTACCTCCCGCAGCGAGTTTCACGACGCCTTGCGCGATGCGTTTGCGTTGGCGGCAGATCAGGGGTGCCGTGAAGTTTTTATTGCCGACCCCAACTTTGCCGATTGGCCGCTGGGCGATCGTGCCGTGATCGAGAGCCTGACACGCTGGGCCTATGCACACCGAAAGCTGACCGTGCTGGCGCAGACCTTCGATGAGTTCCCGCGTCGCCACACACGTTGGGTGACGTGGCGCCGGCAGTGGGCCCATGTGGTCGAGTGCAGGGCGATCGCCGAGGCCGATGCCGGCCAGTTGCAGGGCCTGTTCCTGGCGCCAAGCCTGGTCACGCTGCGTGTGCTCGATCCTGAGCATTACCGGGCCAGCCTGTCCTTCGACCCCGCCGACGCCATTCGCGTGCGCGACAACCTTGATGCGCTTTTGCAACGATCTGAAGAGGCTTTTCCTGCGACGAACTTGGGCCTATAGGGATGTCCCTTAGGCTGGGTATAATCGTGGGCTAGGCGCTGGAGATGCTCGCTCGTGTTTTTTTCGAACGTAGCATGCGCCTGAGACGTTGGGGATCTGCCAGGATGGAGGGTTCCCACAATTACCGGTAATTGTCTGAACCTTTCACTGAGGAATAAGTATGAATAAGTCGCTTCTGTTGGCCTCCCTGGTTGTTGCTGTTGCTCTGGCCGCTTGCGGCAAGAAGCCCGAAGAGGCAGCTCCTGCTGCCGCTGCTGCAGCCGCCTCGGCTGTCGCTCCGATGGCTGACGCCGCCGCTTCGTCGGCCATGGCCGCAGCTTCTTCCGCCGCTGCTGCTGCTTCCAGCGCCACGGCTGCAGCTTCCGCAGCCAGCAAGTAAATCGGCGCTTGCCGATTTCGAAAAAGCCGCCTCCGGGCGGCTTTTTTTATGGGCGTCGCATCAGCGTCACTGCGCGATATGCAGCCAGTCAAACCCGAGTACCGGATCTGCAACGAGCACATCCTCGGGGCAACCTCCGAGCAGGGGTGCCAGGGCTGCTTGGGCCAACGCCGGACGGTTGTTGCGTTCACTCAGATGAGCTGCCACCAACTGCTTCAACCCGCCATGCATGCAGCCGGCCAGGATTTCGGCCGCAGTGTCGTTGGCCAGGTGGCCCAGCCGCCCCGAAATGCGCGCTTTCAGTGACGCGGGGTAGGCCGAGTTCGCAAGCATGCTGCGGTCGTGGTTGCACTCCAGCAGCAAGGCGTCGCAGCCTTGCAGCTGAGCCAACAGGTGCGGCGTGATGGACCCGGCGTCGGTGAGCACGCCCAGGCGTACCGCGCCATCACTCACACACAATTGCAGCGGTTCGTGAGCATCGTGCGGCACGGTGTAGGGAATCAACTCCAGATTGCCGACAGCGATCGACGACATGTCACGCGCGAAATGCAGCAACTCGTCAGGCAACTCCGGCTCGCCGATGGCGCGCCAGGTGCCGCGGCTGGTCCACAGCGGGACGCGATGTCGGCGCGCCAGCGTCAACGCGCAGCCGACGTGGTCACCATGCTCGTGCGTGATGAATACCGCATGGATGTCGGTCGATGTGAGCCCGGCGCGCGCCAGGCGTCGTTCGAGTTCGCGCAGCGAAAAGCCGCAATCGATGAGCACGCGGCTCACCGTGGTGCCACTGCGTGCTTCGACCAGCGTGGCGTTGCCGGTGCTGCCGCTGCCCAGGCTGCAAAAGCGCATCATGGTTTGATGCGCTGCGCGCTCACTTCAGGTCGTCAACCAGCAGCTTGACGATGCGCTGGCCTGCATCGCCGTTTTCGGGTGCGCCCTTGGTATCCAACACCGAGACGGTGCTGACATCGCCTTCGGCTTTGACGCTCACGCGGTACTTGACAGGGCCGCCCAGCTTCTTGTCGTCACCGCTGAAGAGCTTGGCGAAGAAGCCGGGCTCATCTTTGCCGGCTTGGGCCGGGTCAACGTAGCGCACGAAATAGAGGCCTTGCGCACGGTCACGATCTTCCACAGTGAAGCCGCTGCGATCGAGTGCCAGGCCGACACGGCGCCAGGCGCGATCGAAACTTTCATCCAGCTGCAGCGTGGCGGCCGGGCGGCCGCTGAGCAAACGTGCTCGAGTTGGAGCGGCGGGCGCTGATGTAGCTTGCGCAACGGCTGCCTTGGCCACTTCATCCTTGGCGCCCAGCTTGACCATCAGGCGTGACAGCATCTCGCCTTCCAGGAAAGGGTCGCTCGGGCGCGGCCGCCAGCCGGTCGCATCCTTGAGCTGGGTGGTGTAGACCTCTTCCATGCCGCGGTGCGCGATGTAGATGTCGGTGCCCTTGGCCGTGCGCTCGACGCGCGTGCGGTACTTGTCGCGCTCGCCGGTGGAGAACAACGAGTCGAACACCCTGCCCAGCGTCTTGCGGATGATGTCGTCGGACAGCTTGGCCCGGTTTTCGGTCCACTCGGTTTCCATCACGCCCAGTTCGGCCTGGTCGACCGCCAGCGTGAGCCCGCGCTCTTTCCAGAAGGCCTGAAGCTGGGGCCACAGCAAATCGGGCGTGAGCGAGGTGCTCAGGTAACGCAGGTTGCCCTGGCGCTCGATGCGGACGTCGCCCAGTGACAACGGCGCCACCAGGTTGCTGACTGGCGCAGAGGCCGCCGCACCCGGTGCTTGCAGCGCAGCGGCACTGATGACACCGGCTTGCGGTGCATAGCGAGGGTCTACCGCGAGCTGTGTGAGATCGGGCGGCACTTCCAGTGGCGTGGGTTTGGCCTTGGCGCTGCGGTAGTCGACCTTGTCGCCGGAGACCGCGCTGTCAATGGTCGAGCAGGCCGTCAGGGAACACAGGAACACCAGGCTGGTGGCAACAGAGCCGAGAGCACGTGGAAAGGGAAGGCGAAAGGGAAGGCGAATCACGTTAAGCATCTCCGAAGGGAGCAGACCGAGGCGGGCTGCCATGCAAGCCGGGTGAAGGGAGGTGGGAGGTGGGGATAGAGCCGCGCCTGCAGATGAGGCAGCAGCATCAACTCAGAGCAGACCCGACTCACGCAGCGCTTGTTCCACCACCGTCTGGCCGGCGGGGGTGAGAGGAAGAATGGGCAGGCGCACGGTGGCGCCACACAGGCCCAGCCGGGACAGCGCCCATTTGGTAGGTGTGGGGCTGGATTCGACGAACAAATTCTTGTGCAGCGGCAGCAGCTTCAGGTGGATTTGCGCTGCTTCCTTGGCCTGGCCCGCAACGGCGGCCTTGCACAACTCATGCATGGCCCTCGGCACCACGTTGGCGGTAACGCTCACGTTGCCATGGCCGCCCAGCAGCATCAAAGCCACCGCGGTGGGGTCATCGCCCGAATAGATCGAGAAGCCCTTGGGGGCCTGCTTGATCAGCGTGCACGCGCGTTCGATGTTGCCGGTGGCCTCTTTGATGCCGATGACACCAGGCACCTGCGCCAATCGCAGCGTGGTTTCGGGCAGCATGTCGGCCACGGTGCGGCCCGGCACGTTGTACAGCACCATCGGCACGTCGACCGCTTCGGCGATGGCCTTGAAGTGTGCGTAGATGCCTTCTTGCGAGGGCTTGTTGTAGTAGGGCACGACCGACAGCGTGCAATCGGCGCCCACCTTTTTGGCGTACCGCGACAGCTCGATGGCTTCGCGTGTGGAGTTGCCACCGGTGCCGGCCATCACCGGCACGCGGCCACGCGCTTGCTCAATGGCCACGCGGATGATTTCGCAATGCTCTTCGACCGACACCGTGGGCGACTCGCCGGTGGTGCCCACCACGCCGATGCAGTCGGTGCCTTCGGCGATGTGCCAGTCGATCAGGCGGCGCAGCGCGGCGTAGTCAACGCTGCTGTCTTCGTGCATCGGCGTGATCAGCGCCACGATGCTGCCAACAATGGGTTTCATGCGGGTTCCTCGGAATCCGAAGATTTTAGCCGCCCCTCGGTGGCTGCCGCATGGGCGAGGCCATGAAGGGCCGGGAGGCGGGCGCCACTCCGGAGTTTCACTGCCACGAGGCGTTGCACAAAGCGCGGCGGGGCGTCGAGAAACCCGTTTTCGTAGGCCACGATCTCCAGGCCACGCGCGGCCTCCAGCAGTTCTTCGGGTTGCAGCAAGAAGGCGGGATTACTGGGTTTGCCGACCTTCTGGTTACCGTCGGCGAAAGTTTCGTAGATCCACACACCGCCGTCGGCCAGGCTGTTCAGCAAGGTTGGCAGCAAGGGGCGCCAGAGGTAATTTGTCACGACAACGGCGTCGAATTGGCGGCCTGGCAGCGGCCAGGGGCCTGTTTCGATGTCGGCCACCAGCAATTCGCCTTGGCCGCGCAGGGGCTCGATGGCGGCGGCGTCTCGGTCGACGCCGGTCACCCGGCAGCCCCGGTCGGCAAACCAGACGACGTGCCGCCCACTGCCGCAGGCCACATCAAGCACGCTCGCACCTTGCGGCACGAGGTGCGACCAGCGCACAACCCAAGGCGACGGTGCGAGCGTCATTGGGGCCGGGCGTGATCGTTCAGCGCCTTGAGCGCCAGTTTGTCGACCACGCCAGGAGCGATCAGCTTCAGCCAGCGCCCGAGCTTGCCTTTGCCGGTCATGACGATGTCGCGCTCGCGTGCCTCGGTGCCGTCGATGATGAGCCGCGCGCAGGTCTCCACGCTCATGGCACCGGCCTCATTGAGCCCGCTCTTGCCGGCGGCCTCGCCCTTCGCATTGAAGCCGCGGTAGCGGATCTCGGTGGACACCACGCCGGGGTAGGCGAGCGTGACGCTCACGCCTGCAGAAACCAGCTCGACGCGCAGCGCCTCGAAGAACCCGGTCATCGCGAACTTGGTGCCGCAATACGCCGTGCGCCCCGGAACCCCCACCAGCCCGGCCAGGCTGGAGACGCCCACGATGCGCCCGCGTGTGGCCAGCAGGTGCGGCAGCGCTGCATGGGTGCACCACACACTGCCCCAATGGTTGATGCGCATCAGTGTTTCGTACCAACCCAGGTCGGTCACTTCGCTGAACAGGGCCTGCGCCGACATGCCCGCGTTGTTGACCAGCGTGTCCAGCCGGCCGAATGATTTGATGGTGGCATTCAGCAGGGCCACGCAGTCGCCTTGCACACCCACGTCGCAACGCTGCACCAGCACCTGGCTGCCGAACTCGCGGCATTCAGCGGCCACGGCTTCGAGCTTCTCGACATTGCGGGCCGCCAGCACGAGCGCGGTGTTGGCCTGGCCGCGAGCCGCCCACTGGCGAGCCATCTCGGCGCCTATGCCTTCGGAGGCACCTGTGATCACGATGACATGCATCTCGGCGCCCGCACGGCCGCCCGAAGGGCGCCGAGCATCCCCCTCGGGGCGCGGCGAACGAAGTGAGCTTTGGGGGTGACTCATCCTAGAAGCAGTTCCAGAGTTGATTGGCGAGCGTATACGCCAGATCAGGCTGCAGGTAGGCGGCAAACACCAGCAGCAGCGCCAGCGTCGCGGCGGACCAGGCGGCAGCGCGGCGCAGCTTCATCTCAGGCCGCGCGGGGTGCGACACGTGCAATCGCCGCCTCGCGCACCGGCAAGTTGACAAGGGCAGCGAAAACCCCCAGGCCCACTGCGATCCACCACACCACGTCGTAGCTGCCGGTGCCGTCGTACAGCTTGCCGCCCAGCCACACGCCCAGGAACGCGCCCACTTGGTGGCTCAGGAACACAAAGCCGCCAAGCATCGACATGTACTGCACACCGAAGATCTGCGCGATCACCGCATTGGTGGGCGGCACGGTCGACAGCCATAACACCCCCATCACCGACGAGAAGATGTACACGCTCCACGGCGTGAGCGGCACGCTCAGAAACACCACAATGGCTACCGAGCGTAGCGCGTAGATGGTGGAGAGGATGTACTTCTTGGGCATGTGTTGCCCAAGCGACCCGGCGGCGTAGGTGCCGATCACGTTGAAGAGGCCGATCAGCGCCAATGCCATGGTGGCCACATGGGGTGTGAGCCCGTGGTCCTTCAGGTAGCTGGGCAAGTGCACGCCGATGAACACCACCTGAAAACCGCAGACGAAGTAACCCGCCATCAGCAGTTGGAAGCTGGGGTACCCAAAAGCTTCGCGCACGGCGCCCCCAATGCTTTGCTGGTGGCCGGTGGGTTTTGCGAGTGCCGGCTCCTTCAAGCCGAAGGCCAGTGGCACGATCGCCAGCGCCAGGCAGCCCAGAAGAAAGAGCGCGTTCTGCCAGCCAAAGCTGCCGATCAACCAGTTCTCCACCGGCAGCATCAGGAACTGGCCGAACGAGCCTGCAGCCGCGGCCACACCCATGGCCCAGCTGCGTTTGTCGGCTGCCACGGTGCGACCTATCACGCCGTAGACCACCGCATAGGTGGTGCCCGATTGCGCCATGCCCAGAATCAGCCCCGCACTGCCAGTGAAGGCCAGACTCGAACTGGAGAGCGCCATCAGCACCAGCCCACCGGCGTACAGCAGGCTGCCGACGATCAGCACGCGGAAGGCGCCGAAGCGGTCGGCCAGCATGCCGGCAAATGGCCCGGCAATGCCCCAGGCTAG
>JACMKW010000457.1 GCA_014379885.1 Rhizobacter sp. | reverse complement strand
TAGGCCTCGGAGCCGACCATCCGCCCACGGGCCTTGTCGAACAGGCCGTCTTTCGACGAAAGCATGATCACCGGCACGCCTGAAAACTTGGGGTTGCGCTTGATGATGGCGCAGGTCTGGTAGCCGTCAAGGCGCGGCATCAGGATGTCGCAGAAAATCAGGTCGGGCGCGTGGTCGTTCACCTTGGACAAAGCGTCAAAACCGTCTTCGGCCAGCAGCACCTGGTAGCCGCCTTGCTTTAGGAAAATCTCTGCGCTGCGGCGGATCGTGTTGCTGTCATCGATGACCAGCACCTTGATGCCTGCAAGGGCTTCATTGCTCACCGGGTTGTCTCCTCAACGACTGCGGGTCGGTTCAATTCGATCATCCCAACGGGGTTCAAGATCAGATCTGCACCATCTCAAAATCTTCCTTGCGGGCGCCACATTCCGGACAAGTCCAGTTCATCGGCACAGATTCCCAAGGGGTTCCGGGTGCTATTTCGTGGTCAGGGTCGCCGGCGGCTTCGTCATAGATCCAACCACAAATCAGGCACATCCATGTACGTACCGCGCTGGCGTCTTTGCTCACGTTTATTCTTTATCGCTTCACTACAATGAGAAAAGATTGTAGCCACGCAAAATGGCAAAAAGGCGTTAGTTTGTGGGCACATACGCCACATTCCTCACATTTTTCTAGAAGTGTTGGCAAACCCGGCAACTTCTAACGGACACCCCATGACCACCGACGTGCTCCCCACCGAATCTCCGGTCGACGCTCCACAGGACTCCCCGGCCCCCGCCTGTGTGATGACCTTCAACGCGAGCGACCCAAGCGGTGCTGGCGGCTTGGCCGGTGACGTGGTCACCATCGCTGCCATGGGTGCCCACGCCCTGCCGGTGGTCACCGCCGTGGTGTTGCGCGATACCGCCGAGGTGTTCGACCACAGCGCCATTGACGCCGACGTGGTGGTCGAGCAGGCCCGCAGCATCCTGGAAGACGTGACCATTGCTGCCTGGAAGGTGGGCTTTCTCGGCTCGGCCGAAGGTGTAGCCGCCGTGGCCGAGGTGCTCTCCGACTACCCCGACGTGCCGTTGGTGGCCTACATGCCGAACCTGTCATGGGTGGAAGAAGACGACCAGCAGGCCTACCTCGACTCGTTCCGTGAGCTGGTGCTACCGCAAACCGAGGTGCTGGTGGGCAGCCATCAGACCTTGACCGACTTTCTGCTGCCCGACTGGAGCAGCGATCGCCCGGCCTCGCCGCGCGAGCTGGCGGTGGCCGCCTCTCAGCACGGCACGCGCTTCGTGCTGGTGACCAGCGTGCCCCTGCCCGACCAGTTCCTCGACAACGTGCTGGCCTCGCCCCAGGGCGCCATCACCGGCGAGAAGTTCGAGCGCTTCGAGGTGAGTTTCGTTGGGGCCGGCGACACCTTGTCAGCCGCGCTGGCCGCCTTGCTGGCCGCAGGCAGCGAGCTGCACACCGCCGTCGGCGAGTCGCTGGCCTTCCTCGACCAGGCGCTGGACGCGGGCTTTCGCCCCGGCATGGGCAACGTGATTCCCGACCGCTTCTTCTGGGCCTTGCCGCCTGGTGAAGAGGGCGAAGAAGACCCCGACGCCGCTGGCGACGAGGTGCCCAAGGACCCGCGCCATGTCCACTAAAACCCCCTCCACCAACGACCAACTGTTCGAGCGCGCCCAGCGTGTCATCCCCGGCGGGGTGAACTCGCCAGTGCGCGCCTTCAAGGCGGTGGGCGGCACGCCGCGCTTCATCACCCGGGCTGAAGGGCCTTACCTCTTCGACGCCGAAGGCAAGCGCTACATCGACTACATCGGCTCCTGGGGCCCGATGATCCTCGGCCACGGCCACCCCGCCGTCCTAGAAGCGGTGCAAAAGGCCGCGCTCGACGGTTTTTCGTTCGGTGCCCCCACCGAGCGCGAGATCGAGCTGGCCGAAGAAATCCTGAAGCTCGTGCCCAGCATGGAGCAAGTGCGCCTGGTCAGCTCCGGCACGGAAGCCACCATGAGCGCCATCCGGCTTGCGCGCGGCGTCACCGGGCGCGACAAGTTCATCAAGTTCGAAGGCTGCTACCACGGCCATGCCGATGCGCTGCTGGTCAAGGCCGGCTCAGGCCTGGCCACCTTCGGCCACCCGACCAGCGCCGGTGTACCAGACGAGGTGGTTCAGCACACCCTGGTTCTTGAATACAACAGCATCGCCCAGCTCGAAGAGGCGTTCACCCTGCACGGCACCGAGCTGGCCTGCGTGATGATCGAGCCGATTGCCGGCAACATGAACTTTGTGCGCGCCAGCGTGCCTTTCATGAAGCGGCTGCGTGAGTTGTGCACCCAGTACGGCGCCCTCTTGGTGTTCGACGAGGTGATGACGGGCTTCCGCGTTGCCTTGGGCAGCGCCCAAAGTCTTTATGCCCAGGCCATACCCGGTTTTGCGCCCGACATGAGCGTGTTCGGCAAGGTGATCGGCGGCGGCATGCCGTTGGCGGCATTCGGCAGCACACGTGCCGTGATGGAAAAGCTGGCGCCGCTGGGCCCGGTCTACCAGGCTGGCACCTTGTCGGG
>JACMKW010000052.1 GCA_014379885.1 Rhizobacter sp. | reverse complement strand
GGGCGGTACACCCTCGGCCTTAACTGGTGTGGTGTCGAGCCGGGGGCCGCGCCTGACGCTGCCTCAGGGCGGCCGTGGCGTGCGGTGACAGCAATGGCCCTGACTGCGCACGCCATCGACCACGGCCCGCACGAATTGCGCGGTGGTGTCGGCAAGTGTGGTGAGTTCGGTGATGCGGTCTTGCTCGATCATCTGAAGCACCAGCTCGTTGATGCCGCCCACGATGCTCATCGCCAAGGCAGGTGGCAGCGGTTTGCGCTTCTTCTCGCCCGGGCGGTTGATCAGCTCCAGGATCAGGTCAGCCAGCTGCTGGTTCACCCCCCGCCGTGCCTGCAGGCCGGCGCTGCCAAGGCCCAGGATGGCGATGAACAGCGTCTTCAACAGCACCGGGTTGCTGGCCATGGTCGACAGGTAGGCGCGCATCGCCTGCTCGGCCTGGGTGAGCGGGTCGTGCTCGGGGTCTATGGCCTCACGCAGTACTGACAAGGCTTGCCTGCTCGCGGCTTCGTAGAGCGCAATCAGGCATTCTTCCTTGCTGCTGAAGTGCTCGTAAAAGGTGCGGCGCGACACCCGGGCGCGGGCTGCCAGGTCGGCGATGGTGGTGTCGGCATAGCCTTTGTGCGCCACGGCGTCGGCCATGGCATCTAGCAGGCGGCGGCGGTGGTCGCTGGAGTTGTCAGCAGCGGGCATGTGAAGTGCAAAAAATGCCAAATTGGTACTTGACAGTACCACATCGACTAGGCACATTGGGCGCCATTGGTACCGCACCGTACCACGCCATACCATGCTCATTCCCATTGGAGACCATGCCGTGACCGACCTCGTTGTCCGCCGCTTGCTGATCGACCTCGAAACCCCCGTTCCGCGCCGTTGGGCGGGTGGAGACGCGTTTCGCAGCGCTTTTTTCAATGCCTTGTCGATGAGCTTCCCGCTCGGTGAGCAGTTCTTCATCGATTCGCTGCGAGCGGGCATGAAGCAGTTGCCCGAAAGCCAGCGCGAGCGCTACGCCGCCGAGGTGCAGGGCTTCATCGGGCAGGAGGCCACGCATCGGCGCATCCATGCGCTCTTCAACGGTCATCTGGAGAGGCTGGGCTACCTCAACACTTGGGAAGCGCGCATCGAGAAGCGCACTCCCGTGTTCGACCAGGTCGACGCGCGCCACTTGGTGGCCGCCACGGCTGCCACCGAGCACTTCACCGCCATCCTGGCCGAGTGGATGCTAGGCCACCCCGAGGCGCTGGACGGCGCCGAGCCGCGGCTGCGCACCATGTGGCTGTGGCACGCCTCCGAAGAATCGGAACACCGCAGCACCGCCTTCGACATCTACCAGGCGCTGGGCGGCAGCCACGATTGGCGGGTGAAGTGGTTCCGCCGCGTGACGCTGCTGTTCATCACCGACGTGCTGCGCCAGACCGTGCGCAACCTGTGGCACGACGGCGATCTGTTTCGCTTCAGCACCTGGCGCAGTGCCGCAGTTCACCTTTTCGGCAAGCATGGCCTGGTGCGCTGCACTTACAAGCCGTGGCTTGCGTACTTCAAGCCCGATTTCCACCCGCGGCAGCAAGACGATTCGCTGTCGCGCCATTGGCTGCGCAGCAATGCGGCGCAGTTCTCGGAAGTGGGGCGCTGACCGTGTCATTCCCGCGCGGGCGGGATATGAGCATCACGGCACGTTGTGGATTCCCGCTCGGGCGCAGCCCGGCCTGCCCCTGAGACTTTCGAAGCGCGGGAATGACGGAGAGCGCTACGCGATTGCGCTGACCTGCACCGCCACTCCACCCAGCACCGCGTTGCCCGACAGCGGGTCGCGCAGATTCTCGTCCAGCACCGCATTGAAGTTGCTCCCCGGCCGTTCTGACGCCAGTGCGAGCCGGGCGCCCGGCAGGTTGTGGCCCCAGCCGTGCGGCAGGCTGATCACGCCTTGCATGATGCTGTCGCTGACCTCCACCTGCGCCTCGATGAACCTGCCCACGCCGCTGGCAATGCGGGCCGTGGAGCCGTCTGTCAGCCCCAGGCGTTGGGCGTCGGTCGGGTGCACGAGCGCCGTGCAGCGGAACGGCCCCTTGGCCAGCAGCGGCAGGTTGTGCATCCAGCTGTTGTTGGAGCGCACGTGGCGGCGGCTCACCATCACCATGTCGGGGGGCGGCTCGCTGAGCGCCTGCGCCGCGCGGGCAAGGTCAGCCATCAACAGCGGTGGCGCCAGCTCGATCTTGCCGCTGGCTGTGCGCAGCATCTCGGGTACGCGCGGCTGCAGCTCGCCCAGATCGATGCCACCCGGCGCGGCTTTTACTTTCTCCAGGGTCAGGCCCTCGGGGTTGCGACCGAAGCCATCGCCATAAGGGCCGCTGCGCAGCGCCAGGTCGAGCCGTCGCTCGGGGCCGGTGTGTTGCGATACCGCTGCCATCACCGCGCCGGCTTTTTCGCCAAAGTTGCGGTCCAGCTCGGCCAGCATCATCTCGTCGTCAAGCTGCTGCACATTGGCCTCGGCACCCTTGCCTTGCACGATGCCGATCAGCTTGACCATCATCTGCCAGTCGCGCAGCTGCCCTACCGGTGCGGGCAGGGCGGGCGAGCTGTAGCGCACGTAGTTGCGGTACTGGAATTGCGGCAGCGCCACGTCGTAGTGGCTATCTTGCAGCGGCGACAGGCTGGGCAAGATGACGTCGGCATGGCGGCTGGTTTCGTTGAGGTAGATGTCGATGCTGAGCATGAAGCCGAGCTGGTCCATCGCTGTCGACAACCGCTCTCCGTTAGGCGAAGACAGGACCGGGTTGCTCGCGATTGTGATCAGCGCCTTGACCTGGCCCGGCCCCGGCGTTTCGATCTCTTCGGCCAGGCAGCCGGCAGGCAGCTCGCCGAACACTTCTGGCGCGCCGCTCACGCGTGAGCGATGCCGGCCGGTGGTGATGCCTTTGCCGACGCCCGGCTTGCCGTCGGTGTTGGCGGAAAACGCAGCCGCCTTGGGGAACATCGCGCAACCGGGTTCATCAAGGTGGCCGGTGAGCACGTTGAGCACGTCGATCAGCCAGCTGGCGAGCGAGCCATACGCTTGCGTGCAGGTGCCCAGACGGCCGTAGACAGCGGCGCGTTCGGCTTGCGCAAGCTGGCGCGTGAGCTCGCGAATGGTGTCAGCCGCGATGCCGCAGCGCGCGGACACGGCGTCGGCCGAAAAGGGTTGCACGGCCGCGCGCAGCGCTTCAACGCCAGCCAGGTGTTCGGCCAGGCGGCCGAGCCGCACCAGGCCTTCGTCGAACAGCGTGTGCACCATGCCCAGCAGCAAGAAGGCGTCGCCGCCAGGGCGGATGGGCAGGTGGCGGTCAGCGATCTCGGCGGTCTCGGTGCGGCGCGGGTCGATCACCACCAGCTTGCCGCCGCGCGCGTGCATGGCGCGGGCCTTGCCGCGAAAGTCGGGCACCGTCCACAGGCTGCCGTTGCTGGCCATCGGGTTGGCGCCCAGCATCAGCAGAAAGTCGCAACGCTCGATGTCGGGCACGGGGATCGACAGCCAGCTGCCGAACATCAAGCCGCTGGAGAGCTGCTTGGGCATCTGGTCGAGTGTGGAAGCCGAGTACACATTGCGCGAGCCCAGCGCCTTGAGAAGGCGGCCGAAGTAGAGCAGCAGCCCGAACTTGTGCCCCGAGGGGTTGCCGGCCGACACAGCCACGGCGTCGTTGCCATGTTCCATGCGCAGCGGCAGCAAGCGGCGTTCGATTTCTGCGAAGGCTTCGTCCCAGCTTGCTTCCACGAACTTGCCGTCGCGCTTGATCAGTGGTGTTCGCAGGCGATCGGGGTCGTCATGCAGATCCTTGAGCGCCACACCCTTGGGGCACAGGTAGCCCTTGCTGAAACCGTCGCTCTCTTGGCCGCGGATGGCGATCACCTTGCCGCTTTCCACGTGCACGTCGAGCCCGCAACAAGCTTCACAAACGGGGCAGATGCGATGCGCGACGGTGGTGGTCAATTCTTGTCTCCTGGTGTCTGCCGTTTATGGCTGTTGCGCTGCGGCTTGTCCGTCACTCAGGTGACGCAAGGCTTGCGCGGTGAACGGGTCGGCCGGAAAAAACGTCTCCAGCGCCAGCTCCGACAAGGTGATGTCCACCGGCGTGCCGAAGACGGTGATGGTGCTGATGAACGACAGCACGCCCATGGCGGTGCGCAGCTGCAGCGGCACGGCCACAGCGTTGAGAGCGATCGCCTCGTAGGGCACGTCGTCTGGAGGGGCGGGGTAGCTTTGCAGCTCTTCGAGCAAGGCGGCGAGCACCGGGTCGGCGCAGACGGCAATCTGGTGGCGCAGGCGTTCGAAGAGGTGGGTACGCCAAGCCGAGAGGTTGACGATCTTTGGCGCCATGCCCTGCGGGTGCAGGCTCAGGCGCAGCACGTTGAGCGGCGGCGCCAGCAACTCGGGGGCAATGCCATCCATCAGCGCCAGCACCGGGCGGTTGTGCGACAGCATGTTCCAGTGCCGGTCCACCGCCAGCGCGGGGTAGGGCTCGTGCGCACGCAGCACCAGGTCAACCGCTTCCCGCGCGGCTTGCAGGGCCGGGTCGTCGAGCGTGCGCTCGCGGTAAATCGGCGCATAGCCGGCAGCGGTGAGCAGCACATTGCGCTCGCGCAGCGGCACCTCGAGCTGCTCGGCCAGGTGCAGCACCATGGCGCGGCTGGGTGCGGCGCGGCCGGTTTCCACATAGCTCAGGTGGCGGGTGGAGATGTCGGCATCGAGCGCCAGATCGAGCTGGCTCAGGCGGCGGCGTTGCCGCCATTCACGCAGCAGGGCGCCGATGGGTTGTGATGGTGAGGCCAGAGCGGAGGCGAGGGCAGCATGCATGGGATCGACCATAGCGCAGAGCGGGCAGGCCTTCCATGACCTGACAGGTCATCGACTGGCGGCGGCGGGTTGGCAAAGATGCTGCCCAGCCCGCCGCACTCGCGGCGGCAGGTCAACCAACCGGAGCTGTTCATGTCACAGATGTTGATTTCTTCGTTCCTGCGGCGCGTTCTTCTGGCGGACGCCGCCGTCAGCTTGGCTGCGGGTGCCGTGATGGTGCTGGGCGGTGCGTGGCTGCAAGGCCTCTTGCAGCTGCCTGCGCTGCTGCTGGTGCCTTCCGGGCTCAGCCTGTTTGGCTATGCGGCCTTGCTGGGCTGGCTGGCGCGCCGAGCGAGCGTGCGGCGCGACGCCGTGTGGTTGCTGGTGGTGGGCAATCTGGCCTGGGCGGTGGCGTGCCTGGCCATTGCGGCGGGGGTGGCCTTCGCGCCCAGCGTGCTCGGCCAGGCCTTCCTGGGCGCACAAGTGATCGCGGTGCTTGTGTTCGCCGAACTGCAGTTCATGGCACTGCGCCGGGCCGGCGCAGCGCGAGGATCGCAGGGTCAGCTGGCATAGTCGCTCAGCGGCACGCAGCTGCAGAAGAGGTTGCGGTCGCCGTAGACGTTGTCGACCCGGCCCACCGGGGCCCAGTATTTCTGCCGGCGCAGGGTCTTGACCGGGTAGGCCGCTTCTTCTCGCGAGTAGGCGTGCGGCCACTCGGCCTTGAGCAGTGCCTCCACAGTGTGCGGTGCAGCTTTGAGCGGGTTGTCTTCACGCGGCCAAGCGCCTTGTTCGACGCGGCGGATCTCTTGGCGGATGGCGATCATCGCGTCGCAGAAGCGGTCGAGCTCGATCAGCGGTTCGCTCTCGGTGGGTTCGACCATCAGCGTGCCGGCCACCGGGAAGCTGAGCGTAGGCGCGTGGAAGCCATAGTCGATAAGGCGCTTGGCCACGTCTTCGGCGCTGATGCCC
>JACMKW010000456.1 GCA_014379885.1 Rhizobacter sp. | reverse complement strand
GGGGCCGGCACCATCACGACCACCGGAGCCGAGGCCGGCAGTGAGGCCGGCGCGGGCTGCGACGCTGGCGCCTTGGGTTGCAAAGGCAGGCACGCCGACAGCGCCAGCACGCTGGCAACGACACACCCGCCACTGAAAACGTTTCTAGCCTGCATGCGGTAGCTCGATGTGAAAGTGAGCGCCAGGCCCGTCGTCGCGCAGTTCGATCAGCCCGCCGTGGGCAGTGATGTACTCATGCACGATCGACAGGCCGATGCCGCTGCCGCGTACGGCGTCGCTCGGTTGCCGCTCACCGCGGTAGAAGGGTTCAAACACACGGGCCCGGTCGGCGGCTGCAACACCGGGGCCCTGGTCCACGATGTCGATGCAGGCTCGGCCCGGCACGCGCGTCACTGAAAAATGGATGGTAGCGCCCAGCGGGCTGAAGCGAATGGCGTTGGACAAAAGGTTGCCCAGCGCGGTTCCCAGCTTGTCAGCATCGATCTCGGCGGCGATGGGGCTGCCCTCGACCCGCACCGCCAGCTGCCGCGCCTGCCACTGCAGCCGTTGCTGCGCCACCTGGTGCCTGACCAGGCCCGTGATGTCGGTGGTGCGGCGCACCAGCCTCCGGGCCTCGAAGGCGGCGGCGTTGAAGCGCAGCAGGTCTTCGATCTGGCCCTGCAGCACGGCGGTGTTTTGCCGCAGGATGCGCGCCACCTCGCGCTGGTTCTCGTTAAGCGTGCCGGTGACACCGTCTTCGAGCAGCGAAACCCCTTCGCGCAGCGCCGCCAACGGCGTCTTCAACTCGTGCGACACATGGCGCAGAAAACGCGACTTGTCGGAATCAAGCTCGGCCAAGCGCAGACGCAGCCATTCGAGGCGGCGCCCGAGCAGGCGCACGTCGGCCGGGCCGCGGATGTCGATCGGTTGATCGAGCCGGTTTTCGCCCAGGCCGACCACCGCCTGCTCCAGCCGCTTGAGCGGGCGCGCCAGCCACACGCCAAAGCCCAACGCCATCACCACAGCCACCACGATGGCCGCGAGGATCTGCCGGCCCAGCTCGGTGCGGCCCGCCTCCAGCTCGTCCATCAGCACCTTGTTGCGCGCCTCGGTGGCCAGGCGCACCTGTTCGGCGATGGCGACGTTGATGCCTTCGAGCTCGCGAAACGCGTTGGTGACCGCCGTTTCGCGCTGGCGCATCTCGGCGCCGGGGCCACGCAACTGGGCCTCAATAGCCGCTTCGGTGGTGCGCCACTCGGTGGCCAATGCCGCTGGAATGCGGTTGTCGGCCAGCCGCGTGAGTGCTCCGGTGGCGTCACGTGTGGCTTCTTCAAAGCGCTGGCGCAGCACCGGGTCGTCGAGCACCAGGTACTGGCGCGCGGCACGCTCCATCGCCACGGTGCGCTCGGCCAGCACCTGCGCATCGGCGGTGTCGGCCACGGCCCGGCGCGCGCCTTCACTGCTTTGGCGCAACAGGCTTTCGAGCGAGAACAGGCCGCGCAGCGAGGCGGCGCTCAGCAGCGCGGCGATGAGCAGGAAGGCGACCAGCAGGAGCTGGCGGAAGGAGTAGCGATGCACACAAGAAACCGTCAGTCGAAGACCGGAAGGGCGTCGTCTTTCAAAGTGCCGCGCACTTGCTCGAAATCAGGCATCACCGAGCGCACCACTTCCCAGAAGCGCGGGCTGTGGTTCATCTCGCGCAGGTGAGCGAGCTCGTGCGCCACTACCTAGTCGATGCTGGGCATGGCGAAGTGGATCAGGCGCCAGTTGAGGCGGATGGCGCCATCGGCGCCGGCACTGCCCCAGCGCGTTTGTGCCGACGACAGGCTGAGCTTGGTGTAGCGCACACCGAGCTGGCCGGCAAAGTGGCGCAGGCGGTCTTCGAAAATGCGCCGCGCCTGGCGCTGCAGCCAGCTCTGCACCACATCGCGAATCTGCTCGGGCGTGGCAGTGTGCGGCAGGCCGATGTGCAGCGTGAGTCGCGGTACACCGGGCAGCGCCTCAGCATCGGTGTTGAGGATGGCGCCGCCTTTGGTGAGACCCGCGCGTGCATCGATCACGATGATCACGGTCTCGCCCAGGAACGGAATGCCGGTGCCGTCACGCCATTCCACCTTGGCAGCTTGCAGGCGTTGCTGGCGTTCTTGCTGTTCGGCCAGCTTGCGCAAGATCCAGTCGCCCTTTTCGCGCAGAGCCGATTCGATCTCGCCCACGCCCACCCACTTGGGCGCGGCCACGCTCAGCCCTTCGAGGCCGACCACGAAGCCGATGCTCTTGCGCCGCGCACGGCGAAGGGCGTAGGCGACCAGGTGTTCGTTCAGTCGGATCTCGCGCTGAGCCTGCGGGTGGCGGAAAACGGCGGGAGCAAGCACGGCGGCAATGAGGACGGCAGGCGGCGCGGGTGGGTTTGACACGGGAGCCGCAGACACCTGGGGTGCTGGGGCTGACACTGACACCGGCTCATCGAACAGCGAAAGCTGCGATGTGGAGGGAGCCGATACGCCGCGCGTCATGGGCCTGAATTCTAAGGCGCCGCTCGCGAGGGACTTGTTCAGCGTTGTCCTCGGTAGGCCTCGGGATCGAGACGCCGCATTTCGCCTTCGATCCAGGTTTCGACTTCGCGCATCAGTTCGTCGGGTTGGCGGCCGGTGGAGGCGATCGGTTTGCCGATCGACACCTCGACCACCCCCGGGCGCACCAGGAAGGACTTGCGCGGCCAGCACACCGCCGAGTTCACCGCGATGGGCACCACCGGCCGGCCGGTGTCGACCGCCAGGCGCGTGCCGCCCGATTTGTAGGTGCCTTGTTTGCCACGCGCCGCACGTGTGCCTTCGGGAAACATGATGACCCAGTTGCCGTTGCCCATGTGCTTGCGGCCCTGCTCGGCCACCTTGGCCCAGGCGGCGGCTCGCTTGCTGCGGTCGATGTGGATCATGTCCATGCGCGCCATGGCCCAGCCGAAAAAGGGAATGAACAGCAGCTCGCGCTTGAACACATAAGCCAGTGGCTTGGGCATCAGCGTAGGGAAAGCAAACGTCTCCCAGGTCGACTGGTGCTTGGGCAGCAAGATGACCGCCGCGTTGGGCAGGTTCTCCATGCCCGTGACACGGGCGCGCACACCACAGATCACGCGGCAGCCCCAGATCGCCACCCTCAGCCAGCCGGTACACAGCCAGTAGACCTTGTCGCCCCGCACGAAGATCGAATAGATCAGCACCGCGATGGCCCAGGGCACCACCGTCACCGACATCCACAACACGAACAGCAAGGAGCGCAAGGCATAAAACGCGATGCGCATCAATCGAGCCTTCCGAAACCGGAGTCGGTCTTGCCGGAGGCATCGCGCACGTTGCGCTCGCGCTGGATCAGGCTTTCGGCAAACGCCGCCAGGTTGGCGTGTACCTGCACGCTGGGCATTTGCTGCATCAGCTGCGCAATCTGCGCATCGGTCATCAAGGCTCCTTTGCCGGTACGCACCAGGTGAGGCGGGCAGCCCGCGGCCACAGCCGTTTCCATGTCGCGCACCGAATCGCCCACCGCGGGCACGTTTTTCAGGGCCACGCCGTAACGCTCGCCGATCTGTTCATACAAACCCGGCAGCGGCTTGCGGCAACTGCACTGGTCTTCGGGTGCATGAGGGCAGAAAAACACTGCGCCGATGCGCCCACCCACACGGGCCAGGGCCGCGTTCATCTTGGCGTGCATGGCGGTGAGCGCCACCATGTCGAACAGGCCACGCCCGAGGCCCGACTGATTGGTGGCGATCACCGTGTGCCAGCCCGCGTGGTTGAGCCGCGCAATCGCCTCCAGCGCCCCCGGCAGCGGCACCCACTCCTCGGCCGACTTGATGAAGTCGTCGCGATCCTCGTTGATGGTGCCATCGCGGTCGAGGATGATGAGGTTCATCGCAGCCTCCTTGCTCATGTGGCGAGCTTCGACAGGTCGGCCACGCGGTTCATGGCGGCGTGGAGTTGGGCCAGGAGGCCGAGGCGGTTGGCGCGCAAGGCGGGGTCTTCAGCGTTGACCATGACCTTGTCGAAGAAGGTGTCGACAGGGGTCTTGAGGGCGGCGAGGGCTTGAAGCGAGGCGGCGTAGTCGCCTCGCTCGAAGGCCTGCTCAGCTTGCGGCGCGATGTTTGTCAACGCGTCGTGCAAAGCCACTTCCGCGGGCTCCTTCAACAGCGCGTTCGAGACCTTGGCCTCTCCAGCGCCTTCGCTTTTCTTCAGGATGTTGCCGATGCGCTTGTTGGCCGCAGCCAGTGCAGCTGCTTCGGGCAACAGCGCGAAAGCGCGCACGGCATCGAGGCGTTTCGGAATGGTCGCCCAGGCGCCCAGCTTGCGCGCGTAAATCGCCGCATCGACCTCGGCTGCGGAATAGCCTTCGTCCTTGAAATAACTCTTGAGGCGCTCAATGAGAAATTCGTCGAGTTCGACGCTGCGGTCTTCCAACAAGCCCGGTGCAAAGACACCGAGTGCCGAGCGGGTGAGCTGGTGATACTGCAACGGCAGCGAACGCTCGACCAGCATGCGCACCACACCCAGCGCATGCCGACGCAGCGCAAACGGGTCTTTGTCACCCGTGGGAAGCTGGCCGATGCCGAACATGCCGGCCAAGGTTTCCAACTTGTCAGCCAGCGCCACCACCACGCCGACGTCGTTGCGCGGCAGTTGGTCACCGGCAAAACGCGGTTTGTAGTGGTCTTCGATGGCCACCGCCACGGCATCGGGCACACCATCATGCTTGGCGTAATAACCACCCATCACGCCTTGCAGCTCGGGGAACTCGCCCACCATGTCGGTGACCAAATCGGCCTTGGCGAGATGAGCCGCCTGATCGGCGCTGTCTCGCAAAGCCAAACCACCCAACTGCTCACCGATCAAACGCGCGATCGCGCGCACCCGCTGCACGCGCTCACCCTGTGTGCCCAACTTGCCGTGGTAAACCACCTTGTCCAAGCCAGCCACACGCGATTCGAGGGTCTTCTTGCGATCTTGATCAAAGAAGAACTTCGCGTCCGCCAAACGGGGCCGCACCACACGCTCGTTCCCTTCGATCACACGGCTCGGGTCTTCGGGGCGGATGTTGCTGACGATGAGGAACTTGTTGGTGAGCTTGCCTGCGGCATCGAGCAGCGGAAAGTACTTCTGGTTGGCCTTCATCGTGAGGATGAGGCACTCTTGCGGAACGTCGAGAAACTCGGGCTCGAACTGGCACAGCAGCACGTTGGGGCGTTCGACCAGGGCCGTCACTTCGTCTAGCAACGCGTCGTCGTCGATGGGCGTCAGGCCTTGTTGGGCCGCGGCGTGCTGCAGCTGGCGAGAGATCTCCGCGTGACGGTGCGCAAAGCTCGCCATCACCGCGCCTTGCTCTTCCAACTGCTTGGCGTAGTGGTCGGCG
>JACMKW010000455.1 GCA_014379885.1 Rhizobacter sp. | reverse complement strand
GGCATCAGCCTTTTCGTGGTGCCCAAGTTCATGGTGAAACCCGATGGATCGCTGGGCGAGCGCAATGACGCGCATTGCGTGAGTATCGAGCACAAGCTGGGCATCAAGGCCAGCCCCACGGCTGTTCTGCAGTTCGGTGACCACGGTGGCGCCGTCGGCACGCTGGTGGGCCAAGAAAACCGTGGCCTGGAATACATGTTCATCATGATGAATGCCGCACGTTATGCGGTCGGTATTCAAGGCATTGCAGTGGCCGAGCGCTCGTACCAGAAAGCCGTGCAGTACGCGAAAGACCGCGTGCAATCGCGCCCGGTCGACGGATCGATCGCCGGGAGCGCGGCCATCATTCACCACCCTGACGTGAAGCGCATGCTGATGACCATGCGCTCGCTGATCGAAGGCTGCCGCGCAATGAGCATCACGGCGGCATCGGCCTATGACGCGGCCCACGCCCACCCGGATGCCGAGGTGCGCAAGCAAAACCAGGCCTTCTATGAATTCATGGTGCCGCTGGTCAAGGGCTACAGCACCGAGATGAGCCTCGAAGTGACGAGCCTGGGCGTGCAGGTGCATGGCGGCATGGGTTTCATCGAAGAGACCGGTGCAGCGCAGCACTACCGCGACGCCAAGATCCTCACCATCTACGAAGGCACGACCGCCATCCAGGCGAACGACTTGGTGGGCCGCAAGACCGCGCGTGACGGCGGCCAAACGGCCAAGGGCATTGCCAAGCAGATCGCCACGACCGAGGCCGAGCTCGCCAAGCGTGACAGCGTGGCAGCGCGCTCGGTGCTGAAGCGGCTGACGGCTGCGCGCGTGGCGTTCGAGCACGTCGTGGACTTTGTGGCGGCCGGCACAAAGGGCAACCCCAACGCGGTATTCGCAGGCTCCGTGCCGTATCTGATGCTCGCCGGGAACGTCATGGCTGGTTGGCAGCTCGCTCGCGCGCTGCTGGTGGCCGAGTCGCAACTCAAGACAGGCGAGGGCGATGCCGCCTTCCTGACGGCCAAGGTGATCACCGCGCGCTTCTACGCCGACCACATCCTGAGCCGCGTGCCGGGTGTGCGCGACGCTATCGTCGAAGGCGCCGACAGCGTGACCGCGCTGGCGCTCGACTCGTTCTGATCCTCGACCAACACCCCTTCATTCGGAGACGTTTGTGGCCTTGCCTCCCGTTCTGCAAAACCTGCCCCTGCCCATCATCGGCTCGCCGCTGTTCATCATCAGCACGCCTGCGCTTGTGATCGAGCAGTGCAAGGCAGGCGTCGTGGGCTCCATGCCGGCACTGAACGCACGCCCGGCCGAACTGCTGGACGACTGGCTGGCCGAGATCACCGAAACACTGGCGGCATACAACAAGGCCAACCCGGACAAACCGGCCGCGCCGTTTGCCATCAACCAGATCGTGCACAAGAGCAATGACCGCTTGGATCACGACATGGCGGTGTGCGCCAAATACAAGGTGCCCATCATCATCACGTCGTTGGGGGCTCGCGTGGAGGTCAACGACGCGGTGCACGCCTGGGGCGGCGTGGTGCTGCACGACATCATCAACAACAAGTTCGCCCACAAAGCGATCGAGAAGGGTGCTGATGGCCTGGTGGCGGTGGCCGCTGGTGCCGGTGGCCATGCGGGCGTGAAGAGCCCGTTTGCGTTGATTCAGGAGATCCGCGAGTGGTTCGACGGCCCGCTGGCGCTGAGCGGCTCGATCGCCAACGGAGCGGCGGTGCTGGCTGCTCAGGCCATGGGTGCTGATTTCGCTTATATCGGCACCGCCTTCATCGCAACCGTTGAGGCGCGTGCTGCTGAGGGCTACAAGCAGGCCATCGTGGAAGGCAATTCAGACGACATCGTCTATTCCAATCTCTTCACCGGCGTGCATGGCAACTACCTGGCACCGTCAATCCGTGCGGCCGGCCTCGACCCTGACAACCTGGAGATCAGCGACGCCAGCAAGATGAGTTTCGGCTCTGAGCGCGCCAAGCCGAAGGCCTGGAAAGACATTTGGGGTTCGGGGCAGGGCATTGGTGCGGTCAAACAGGTCATGCCGGCTCGCGAGTTGGTGGAGCGCCTGCGCGCCGAGTACATGGCAGCGCGCAGCCGCCTGGGCCTGGTCGCGGCCTGATTCAACGCTGCGGCTCGACCGTGAGGTCGCAGTCGCAGCCTTTGCCCGCTGCGATCATGCGCATCGCGAAGCGGGCGGCCAATTCGGCCAGCCAGCGCGGCGCAACGAAGCGTTGCGGCTCGCTCACCACGCCGCATCGATAGCGGCTTTCCACAGCATTCCACGTCAATGCTACGCAGGAACCCGTGCGCTTGCGGCTGAGCAGCATGCCCACGGGGCAAGGCTCGACCAAGCAGCACACACCGCAGCCATTGCACGGCTCACCCCACGCCGGCTTGGGCGCGGCGGCAGGGTGGATGTGAATGGTCTGGCGCATCGGCAACACGGTTTGTCCCTGCTCGCATTGTGCGAACTCACTCGGTATTCAATCGAGCGAAGTGGCCGCCCAATAACCAAGGGTGTTACAGTCGCCCGCAGACTTTTTCAGGTCCTTCCCGTCCCCTTGAATGCAACATCAAGGCGGGTCGCAATCCGTTAGTCGGTTCAGCCGTGTCGCGGAAGGTTTATCAACCCACTACAGCCCCGGAAACCGGAGCGAAAGGTGAGCGAAATGATGCAAGAACACAGGTCCAATTCGTACCTGTTCGGCGGCAATGCGCCCTACGTCGAAGAGATGTACGAGGCCTACCTCGACAACCCGGGCTCCGTTTCCGACAACTGGCGTTCGTATTTCGACGCCCTCCAGAATGTACCGGCCACCGATGGCTCCGACAACCGCGATGTAGCCCACGCGCCCGTCGTTGAATCGTTCGCGCAGCGCGCCAAGGCCAATGCCTTCACCGTCAAGGCCAGCGCCACCGAACTGGCTGTTGCACGCAAGCAGGTTCACGTTCAGTCACTGATCGCGGCTTACCGCTCGCTGGGTGCACGCTGGGCCGATCTCGACCCGCTCAAGCGCCAGGAGCGCCCCAAGATCCCTGAGCTGGAGCCGGCGTTCTATGACCTGAGCGAGTCCGACATGGACATCACGTTCAGCGCCACCAATACCTACTTCACCACCGCCGAGCAGCAAACGCTGCGCGAAATTTTGCAGGCGCTGCGTGAAACCTACTGCGGCTCCATCGGTGCCGAGTTCATGCACATCACCGAGCCGGCTGAAAAGCGCTGGTGGCAGCAAAAGCTCGAAGCCATTCGTTCCAAGCCCAGCTTCACAGCCGACGAGAAGAAGAACATTCTGGACCGGCTCACCGCCGCTGAAGGCCTGGAGCGCTACCTCCACACCAAGTACGTCGGCCAGAAGCGCTTCTCGCTCGAAGGTGGTGAAAGCTTCATCGCTTCGATGGACGAAGTGGTGCAGCGCTCCGGCGTCAAGGGCGTGCAAGAAATCGTGATCGGCATGGCCCACCGCGGCCGGCTGAACGTGCTGGTCAACACCCTGGGCAAGGCTCCGGCCGACCTGTTTTCGGAGTTCGACCACACTGCGCCCGAAAACCTGCCGTCCGGTGACGTGAAGTACCACCAGGGGTTCTCCAGCGACGTGACAACCGACGGCGGCCCGGTTCACTTGAGCCTGTCATTCAACCCCTCGCACCTGGAGATCGTGAACCCGGTGGTTGAAGGCTCGGTGAAGGCCCGCCTGGATCGCCGCGGCGACAAGGATGGCGACACCGTGCTGCCCGTGATCGTGCATGGCGACGCGGCTTTCGCTGGCCAGGGCGTGGTGATGGAAACGCTGGCGCTGGCGCAAACGCGTGGCTACTACACCGGTGGCACGCTGCACATCGTCATCAACAACCAGATCGGCTTCACCACCAGCGACCCGCGCGACTCGCGCTCCACGCTGTATTGCACCGACGTGGTCAAGATGATTGAAGCGCCCGTGCTGCACGTGAACGGTGATGACCCCGAAGCCGT
>JACMKW010000454.1 GCA_014379885.1 Rhizobacter sp. | reverse complement strand
TCGACACATTGGTCAACCTTCCTTGGACCAAGAAAACCAAGATCAAGCACGACCTCAAGTTTGCGGAAGATGTCTTGAACGAAGACCACTACGGTCTGGAGAAGGTCAAGGACCGCATCCTCGAGTACCTCGCAGTGCAGCAGCGTGTTGACAAGGTCAAGGCTCCCATCCTGTGCCTGGTCGGCCCTCCGGGTGTGGGCAAGACCTCGCTCGGGCAAAGCGTGGCGCGCGCCACCGGGCGCAAGTTCGTTCGCATGGCCTTGGGTGGCATGCGCGACGAGGCCGAGATTCGCGGGCATCGCCGCACCTATATCGGCTCGATGCCGGGCAAGGTGTTGCAAAGCCTGTCGAAGGTCGGCACGCGCAACCCGCTTTTCCTGCTCGACGAGATCGACAAGCTGGGCATGGACTTCCGTGGTGACCCGTCGAGCGCGTTGCTCGAAGTGCTTGACCCTGAGCAGAACCACACCTTCAGCGACCACTATGTCGAAGTCGACTTCGACCTGTCCGACACCATGTTCATCGCAACCTCGAACTCGATGAACATTCCGCCGGCCCTGCTGGACCGGATGGAAGTGATTCGCCTGTCGGGCTACACCGAAGACGAGAAGGTCAACATCGCCACACGCTATCTCTTGCCCAAGCAGCGCAAGAACAATGGAGTGAAAGAAGAGGAAATGGAAGTTGCCGAGTCGGCGGTGCGCGGGATCATTCGCTACTACACCCGCGAAGCCGGTGTGCGTTCGCTGGAGCGCGAGATTTCCAAGATCTGCCGCAAGGTGGTCAAGAGCATTCAGCTCAAGCAGTACACCGACAAGATGGTGGTGACCGATGAGAACCTGAACGACTTCCTCGGTGTGCGCAAGTACAACTACGGCCAGGCCGAAAAGACCAACCAGGTCGGGCAGGTTGTGGGCTTGGCCTGGACCGAGGTCGGTGGCGATCTGCTGACCATCGAAACGGCAGTGATGCCTGGCAAGGGCAACATCATTCGCACCGGTTCATTGGGCGACGTGATGAAGGAGTCGGTCGAGGCAGCACGTTCTGTCGTGCGCAGCCGTGCGCGCCGCCTGGGCATCAAGGACGAGATGTTCGAGAAGCGTGACATCCACATCCACGTGCCCGACGGTGCCACGCCGAAAGACGGTCCGAGCGCTGGTGCGGCGATGACCACGGCCTTCGTTTCGGCACTGACGGGCATTCCCGTGCGTGCCGATGTGGCGATGACCGGTGAAATCACGCTGCGTGGCGAGGTCACGGCCATTGGCGGCTTGAAGGAAAAACTGCTGGCGGCCCACCGCGGTGGCATCAAGACGGTGCTCATTCCTGAAGAGAACGCCAAGGATCTTCAAGACATCCCTGAGAACGTCAAGAACCACCTCGAAATCGTGCCGGTGAAGTGGATTGACCAGGTGTTGGAAGTGGCGCTGGAGTCCATGCCTCAGCCGCTGGTCGACGAAGAGCCGCCGAAGGTGGAAGCGGTGAAGGCCGACACCCCGGTGGTACCGGTGACTTCGGAGTCGCTCAAGCACTGACAGTCGCCAAGCCGGGCTTGTCAGCCCGGCGTTTTTCGGCCTATAATGCGAGCTTCGGTTAATTCAGACGGCTCGACAAAAGTGGTCTGGTTTGATCGAGGCACCAAGCGGGAGTAGCTCAGTTGGTAGAGCGCAACCTTGCCAAGGTTGAGGTCGCGAGTTCGAGCCTCGTCTCCCGCTCCAAATCTAAGAAAATCTCAAGAAAAGGAAGCTTCGGCTTCCAGCGGTTTGAAAGGGAAGCTTCGGCTTCCCTTTTTGCCAAGAGTCTTCGGATAAAGCTTCGAGTTTCACGCGGCGCGATAGCAAAGCGGTTATGCACCGGATTGCAAATCCGTATAGCCCAGTTCGACTCTGGGTCGCGCCTCCAAAAGTTAAAACGCCCCGACATGTCGGGGCGTTTTGCTTTGTGCCTGATTCTGTGTCTCGATCACTCGATGGTTTGCACTGCGACGATCTTGGCCTTGCCGGGTTCGAACTCGCAGCGGTAGCTGAACTGGACGAGGCTCATGCCTGGTGCCCGTTCCAACGCGCCGATGCCTTCCAGGCTGGAGCGGCCAGCTGCTGCCGGGCGCAATTGGCGAGAGTCTGACCCGAAGGCGATGCGGCCCACGCGCGGGTGCTTGTTCTTGAGTGCCGCCGCGACCGCGGTTTCACAGGCTTCGGGTGACACGTTCGCCAAATCGGGTTCCCATGGCTTTTGTTCGGTGGGCCGCAGGCCACCGCCGTCGCGAAACACGATGCCCGAAGTGGCGCCCGTCTTGGCGTTGTAGGCGCAGCCGTAGGTGAAGGGCATGGAGGCGCCGCTGTTGTTGCGGTAGCGCCCAGCACCCTTCACGTCGGTCTCTTCGCCCGTGGTGGGCGCGAGCACGCGCTTGTCCTTGTTGAACTGCACATCTTGTGCGTCGCGGCCGCGCATTTCCTTGATGGTTTCGGTGACGGCGGTTTCGCAGCTGTCCGCTGCCTTGGCTCCGTCTGCCGGCACGGCGCCCTGGGCGACAGCCGACCACAGGAGGAGGGCGGCCGCGAAGGGAAAAATTCGAGTATTCATACCGGGCTGTGACTGCAAATTAGAAACTGTGCCCATGTTGTCGCGTTTTGCCGGCAGGGGCAATAGCCGCACGCCCTAGGCAGGCTCGTTTCACCGAGGCTTCACACAGGGCGGGTGCGCTTCATACCTGCTTCGCTGGCCGCTCCCATGCTGGCATCCACGCTCACCGAATCCGGTGGCGCAACCCCAGGAGCCAAGCTCGTGTCAGCCAGTCAGCCTTTGCAACAAGTGGTGCGCTCGCACCCAGCCTCCCACCTCGTCGTTCGCGGTGGCACGCCTTTGTCGGGGCGCATCGTGCCTTCGGCCAACAAGAACGCCGTGCTGCCTGTTCTGTGTGCCACCTTGCTGACGCGCCAGCCGGTGCATCTGCGTGGCGTTCCCGACATCACCGATGTGCGAAAGATATTGGCGGTGTTCGAGCAGATCGGCAGCGAGGTTCACGTCGATTTCGAGCGCGGCATCGTGGGCATTCACCACCGGCACACCTTGTTCGACGTGAACCAGCATCGCCTGCCACAGGAGATGCGCTCGTCCATCATGCTGGTGCCGCCCTTGCTGGCGCGATTTGGTGAGGCGCGCATCGAGAACGATGTGAAAGGCTGCACCCTGGGCGTGCGTGAGATCGATCCGCATGTGGAGGTGCTGCAACGCTTTGGTGGCCGCGTGCTGCGCAGCGATGGCGCCTTGATCGTGCGCAGCGACGCCCCCTTGCGCGCCACTGACCACTGGCTCGAATACGCCTCCGTCACCACCACCGAGAACTTCGTGCTCTGCGCCGCGCTGGCCAGTGGCACCTCGACGCTGACTAACGCCGCCTGCGAGCCGCACGTGCAGGAGTTCTGCGCCTTCAT
>JACMKW010000453.1 GCA_014379885.1 Rhizobacter sp. | reverse complement strand
TCACCTTGGTGAAACCACGCTCCCACTTGGTAACGTGGTACGCCACGTCGGGCACGAAGTAGGTGTAGCTGCCGTCGGACTTTTTCATGACGCGATCCTTGTCGTCGCCATCGTCCGTGGTCTTGAGCCACAACGCGCCGTCTTGCTCGTAGGTCTTGCCGGCGGCCACCAGCTTGGCCACCGTGGCCTCGACCCGTCCGCTGGTGTAGAGGCCGGATTCGAGAAAGTAGTTGTCGAAGTTGACGCCGAAGGCCTGCAGGTCGAGGTCTTGCTCGTGGCGCAGATAGGCCACGGCGAATTGGCGGATGTTGTCCAGGTCGCCCGCGTCACCCGAGGCGGTGAACTCGCGGTCGTCGGCCTGGATGGTTTTTTTGGCCAGGAAGTCGGCCGCCACCTCGGCGATGTACTCGCCGTTGTAGAACTTTTTGCTCTCCGGGTTGTCCGGATCGGTGGGCCAGCACGCGTCGCCCGGCTTGAACCCCTTGGCGCGCAGTTGGGTGCTGTGCGCTAGCGTGGCGATCTGCACGCCGGCGTCGTTGTAATAGAACTCGCGGGTGACGCTCCAGCCCTGGGTTTCGAACAGGTGGCAGATCGAGTCGCCCAGCGCGCCCTGGCGCGCGTGCCCCACGTGCAGCGGGCCGGTGGGGTTGGCCGAGACGAACTCGACCAACAGGCGCTGGCCGTTGCTGGGTTGGCGGCCAAAGGCTTCGGCCTGGCCCAGCACCTCGCGCACCACGGCTTGTTTGGCAGCCGCCTTGAGGCGCAGGTTGATGAAGCCTGGGCCGGCGATTTCCATGGCATCGACCCATTGCTGCACGGCAGCACGCTTTTGCAAGGCGTCGATCAGCGCTTGCGCGAGTTCACGCGGGTTCTTCTTCAGCGGCTTGGCGAGCTGCATGGCCGCAGTGCAGGCCAAGTCGCCATGGGCCGCTTGCTTGGGAGACTCGAAGGCCGCGACGAGGCTGTTGCCCGGGCTCAGTTCGGCGAGAGATTCCTGCAGTGCGAGCAGCAAATCCTGTTTGGGTTGGATCATCGGCGGATTCTAAGTGGCGGCCCTGCTGGCTTGTGCACTGCGCAAAGCCCCGGATAAGCGCAACGTTTTGTGCTCAATTTGGCATGCAAGGCGGGCGCGACAGTGCCACTATGTCAGTTCCCATGTCGTCTTCTTCCCTGACCCCCACCCCCAGTTCCTTTGGCGGCTTGCCCCTGCCGGCCCAGATCGGCAAATACCCGGTGCTGCGCCGCCTGGGCGAAGGTGCGACCAGCGAGGTGTTTCTCGCCAGAGACGACTTCCATCAGCGTGACGTGGCCATCAAGCGCGTGCGCTCCGGCGCCACCAACGACCCGACCGACGGGCGCTACTTCGAGCGCTTCTTCGCGGCCGAGGCTGCGCTGGTGGGCCGGCTCAAGCACCCGAACGTGGTGCAAATCTATGACGCGGTGGTCGACCCGCTCGAGTCCTACCTCGTGATGGAACACGTGCCGGGCAGCACGCTGCGCCCCTATTGCCGCGCCGACCAATTGCTGCCGCTGGAGCTGATCGTCGAAATCGGCTTCAAGTGCGCGATGGCACTGGGCTACGTGTACCGCCAGGGTTTGATCCACCGCGACGTGAAGCCGGCCAACCTGCTCGCCGTGATCAACAACGGCAACATCACCGACGTGAAGATCAGCGACTTCGGCAGCGCGCTCAACATGGCCTCGGAAACCACCCAGGTCTACCGCGTGGGCTCACTCGCCTACATGTCGCCCGAGCAGCTCGACGGCAGCACGCTTGATTGCCGTGCCGACATGTACTCGCTCGGTGCTGTGCTCTACCACCTGATCGCCGGCCGGCCCTTGTTTGACTCGACCTCGCAGTCGGCCATGATGAATCAGATCTACACCGCCGAGCCGGCCCTGCTCTCGGCGCTGCGTTCGGGCGTGGGCTCAGGCGTTGACAACGTGATCTTGAGCGCGGTGGCCAAGCGCCCCGAAGACCGCTACACCACCTGGGACGACTTTGCCCAGGCGCTCTCCGGCCTCATCACCACCCAGCAGGTGCCACGCGGCCACTTGCAAGGGGTGCTCGATTCAGAGCGCTTCAACCTCTTGCGCTCGCTCGACTTCTTTTCCAGCTTTGGCGACGTGGAGTTGTGGGAAGTGGTGCACCGTGCCAAGTGGCAGCGCTTTGCATTCGGCCATGCGCTGTACAGCAAGGGTGAAGAGGGCAACAGCTTCCACATCATTGCGCAGGGCGAGGTCGAGGTATTTCGCGACGGCAACAAAGTGGCGCAACTGGGTGCGGGCACCTCGGTGGGTGAAATGGCCTACCTCGCGCCCAGCCCCGAGCTGCGGCGCCACAGCACCAACGTGGTGGTCACCGACCCGGCCACCACCATCTCGTTCACGCCGGACACGCTGGCGCAGGTGAGCCCCAATTGCCGGCACCTGTTCGACGAAGCGTTCATCCGCGTTCTGGTGCGCCGCCTGCATGCGGCGCACGAGGCCATCGCCCACCCGCGGCGCATCTTGTAGTCGCAACGCGCCACTCACGCAGCTGTCGTCCGAACGCGCGTCCCGCGCGTTGAGTCCCTTGCTGGGCGCTTGTGGCAGTGCTCCAATCCGACCCGGCGAACCCCTCGTCATCCACACCCCGGGAAGGAAGCTCCATGAAACAACTGATCAGCGTGCTGGCCATTGCCATCTCCGCCTTTGCCGTGTCGGCGCATGCCGCCGATGCCGCCTCGGCACCGACCAAGCAACAAACCAAGATGGGCACCTGCAACAAGGATGCCGGCGACAAAAAAGGCGACGAGCGCAAGGCGTTCATGAAGACCTGCCTGTCGAACAAGCCCGCTAGCCCCAAGGCGGCGGCGCAGCAGGAAAAGATGAAAACCTGCAACGCCGATGCCAAGGACAAGAAGGGCGACGAGCGCAAGGCGTACATGAAGACCTGCTTGTCGAACAAGCCTGCCTGAGCCGAGCTCAGCTCACGCACAGACGCCCGGCCCTGCCGGGCGTTTTTCATGGTGCGGGGTGCCTCGCGCAGATTTGCTTGTGGGGAACGACGCGGGTGACTTCTGGTTCGTGCCGCAGCGCGGCGTTGCCCTACTCGGCACGCTGCCAGTAAGTGGCGTCGCCGTAGGTCTGCTTCAAATGGTCGACCCACAGCCGCACCCGCAGCGGCAGGTGCTTGCGTTGCGGGAACAAGGCATAGATGCCGTTGGGTGGTGCGGCGAATTCATCCAGCACGCTCACCAAGGTGCCCGCCGCGACCTGGCGTTCCACCTCCCAGGTTGAGCGCCACGCAATGCCCAGGCCGGCCACGCACCAGTCGTGCAGCACCTGGCCGTCGTTGCAGTCGAGCCGGCCGTTCAGGCGCAGGTGGGTCAGTTCGCCGTCGGCGGTGAACGCCCAGCCGCGGGTCTGGCTGGCGTCGGTGCTGAGGGTCAGGCAGTCGTGGCGGGCCAGGTCGTTGGGGTGCTTGGGTGTGCCGGCGCGTGCGAGGTATTGCGGGGTGGCCACGCAGAGGCGGCGGTTGTCGGCCAGGCGCACGCTGACCAGGCTGCTGTCGGGCAGGTCGCCCACGCGCACGGCGCAGTCGAAGCCTTCGTTGACGATGTCGACCAGCCGGTCGCTCAGGTTCAGCGACACGTTCACGTCAAGGTGCTGGGCCACGAAGCCGGGCACCAGTGGCGCGACGTGCCGGCGGCCAAACCCCGCCGGGGCCGTGATACGCAAGTAACCACTGGCTTTCACGCCACCGGCGCTGACACTCGCTTCGGCGTTGATCAAATCGGCTAGCAATCGCTGACAGTCTTCGAGAAACGCGCTGCCTTCATGCGTCAGCGTGATGCGCCGGGTGGTGCGCAGCAGCAGCTTCACGCCGAGACGTTCTTCCAGCGCGTCGATGCGCCGGCCAACCACCGCGGGGGCGATGCCTTCGGCCGCGGCGGCTGCGGTGAGGCTGCCCTTCGCGGCCACGGCGACGAAGGATTCGATCTGCTTGAGCTTGTCCATGGGGCGTGAGATTACCTCTCGCAGAGTCATGAATCTTGCTTGTGCAGGCTACTTAATCAACGCCGGGATATCGAATAGATTCCTTCTCTTGCCGCTTTTCTGTCGTCTCTCCGAGGATTTCCCCATGACCGCACGCACCTCCGTCCACAGCCTGAAAGTCGCCACCGAACTGCACCGCTTCATCGAAGACCAGGTGCTGCCCGGCACCGGCATCGAGGCCAGCAGGTTCTGGAAAGGCTTCGACGCCATCGTTCGCGACCTGGCACCCAAGAACATCGCCCTGCTCGCCGAGCGCGACCGCCTGCAAACCGAGATGGACGCCTGGCACACCGCCCACCCCGGCCCCATTGCTGACATGAAGGCCTACCGCAAGCACCTGGAGCAGATCGGCTACCTGCAGCCGCACCCGAAGAAGGCCAAGGCCACCACC
>JACMKW010000452.1 GCA_014379885.1 Rhizobacter sp. | reverse complement strand
TCACGCTGGTGAAGTGGCTGGGAGCGGCCTACTTGGTCTGGATGGGCTTCGGGCTGCTGCGTTCTCGTGGCGGGCCTTCGGCGCCGGCCGCCATCGACCCCCGGCGCGTGTTCTGGCGTGGGGTGCTCACGAACGCGCTCAACCCCAAGGTGGCGCTGTTCTTTCTGGCTTTCCTGCCGCAGTTCATCACGCCCGAGGGGCCTCACCGGGCGTTGGCGTTCGGCCTGCTGGGGTTGCTGTTCACTGTGAGCGGCACCGTGATTGCTCTGGCCACGGCGTGGCTGGGTGGCTTGGCGCGTGAGCGATTGGCTGGCAGCGCGGCGGCCAGCCGATGGGGCCTGTGGTTGCAGCGCGCGGCCGGCGCGGTGTTCGTGGGCTTGGGCGTGAAGCTCGCCGTGGGCGGGCGTTGACCCGAACGGGTTACAAGGGAACGAAAGCTGTGTTGCCGCCGCCCTCGGGGAAGGCGCTGTCAAGTTGCAGCATCAGCTCCTGGCGGTGCATCTCGGTGCTCGGCTTGTCGCGCGGCAAGCCGCCGATCACCGCGTGGCGCAGGCGCCAGAGTTCGATCACTTCGCTCGCCACGCGCACCTTGCGTTGCAGCAGGGCACCGGTGCTGCCTTCGATGTCGGCCACCGCGCGCATGAAGCAGGTTTTCATCTCGACAAAAGCGCGGCGCGCTGCCATGCGGGCCATGCGGTCTTCCGGCATGCCGAAGGCATGCAGGTCGTTGGCGTGGTTGAAGGTCAGTTCGAGCGTGGCGGTGTTCATGGCAACAATCAAAGCGTGTAAGCAATTGTCGGCAGACCAGCCGTGTGGCTAAAGCGTGAAAAGCACCGTGGTAGCCCGGCAGTTCGTCCGGTGATGCGGGCAACCCGGATGCAGCAGCAGGTAGCCGACGGTTACGCTCTCCAGGTCGGAACAGGGAACGGACAAAGTTCATGAAATGGCTTCGCCGCGGCGCTTGGACGCTGCTGTTGTTTGTGATCGTGGCTGCCGCCGCGCTGTGGATCTACAGCCGGCGTGTGCTGCCGCAGACGCAGGGCACGATGTCGCTGCAAGGCCTGGCCTCCGAGATCCGCATCGAGCGTGATGCCGACGGCATCCCTACCATCAAGGCGGCCTCGCGCAACGAGGCGATGTTCGGCCTGGGTTATGTGCACGCACAAGACCGGCTGTGGCAGCTCGAAACGCACAAGCGCATCGGTGCCGGCCGCCTGGCCGAGGCCTTTGGCGAATCGGCGCTCGAAGCCGACAAGTTCTTGCGCGCCCTCGGCGTGCGCCGCACAGCCGACGCGCAGTGGGACCAGGCCAGCGCCGAAACGCGCGCCGCCCTCACAGCCTATGCCGCCGGCATCAACGCCTTTGTGCAGCAAGAGCTGAGCGCGCGCCCACCGGAGTTCATGTTGCTGGGTGTGCAGCCCGAACCCTGGGTGCCCGAAGACAGCATGGCCTGGGCCACGATGATGGCGTGGGACCTGGGCGCCAACTGGTCGGCCGAGCTGCTGCGCATGCGCATGTCGCTCAAACTGCCGGTTGAACGCATCAACGAACTGCTGCCGCCGTACCCCGGCGACAAGCCGCTGCCGACGGCCGACTACGCGGCGCTGTTTCGCGGCTTGAAGCTCAGTGCCAACCTGGGCCAGCAGGCATTGAGTGCCGCGCCGCCTTCAGGCGTGGAAGGCGTGGGCTCCAACAACTGGGTGCTGCACGGCTCGCACACCGAGAGCGGCAAGCCGCTGCTGGCGAACGACCCGCACCTCAGGCTCACTGCGCCGGCGCTGTGGTACTTCGCGCGGCTGGAGGCTCCGGGTTTCAAGGTGGCGGGTGCCACCATGCCCGGCCTGCCGGTGGTGGTGCTGGGGCAGAACGAACACGTAGCCTGGGGCTTCACCAACACCGGGCCCGATGTGCAAGACCTCTATATCGAGCGCATCAAGCCCGACGACGCCACGCAATACCAAACGCCCGATGGCTGGGCCAAATTCGGCACCACCAACGAGGTCATCAAGGTCAAGGGCAAGCCCGATGTGACCCTGGTGGCGCGCAGCACCCGCCACGGCCCGGTGATTTCTGACGCGGGCGGCGCGACCGAAGGCCTCACCGGCGCTGGCCCCCAGCCGAGCTACGCCCTGGCCATGCGCTGGACAGCGCTCGACATCGACTCCGGCACCATGGATGCCGCGCTCGCCTTCAACACCAGCCGCAGTGTGGCCGAGTTCATTGCCGGCTCGGGCAAGCACCTCGCACCCATGCAGAACATGGTGGTGGCCGATGACCAGGGCCACATCGGCATGGTGTCGGCCGGCCGCGTGCCGGTGCGCAAACCCGAGAACGACCTGAAGGGTCTGGTGCCCGCGCCGGGCTGGGACGCCCGCTACGACTGGGCTGGTGTGCTCGAACCCACCTGGACGCCACGCGAAACCGACCCCCCGCGCGGCTGGATAGTCACCGCCAACCAGCGCATTCACCCGCCGGAGTACGCGCACTTCATCACCAGTGAATGGGCGGCGCCGTACCGGCAGAAGCGCATCGAAGCGTTGCTCGCGGCGAAACCGAAACACAGCCTGGACAGCTTGCGCAGCATTCAGTCTGATTTGTACTCAGCCGGCACGATGCGGCTGATGCCCTTGTTGCGCAAGGCGCAATCGACTCACCCCTTGGCGCAAGCCGCGCAGCGCGAGCTGGCCACCTTCGATGGCACGATGGCCGCCGACAAGGCCGCACCGCTCATCGCATGGGCGTGGGCCAGGCAGTTGACGCAAGCCATCTTTCGCGACGAGATAGGAGATCCGCTTTACGAGAAGCAGCTCGCCACGCGCAGCTTCCGCGAGGCGTTCGAAGCCGTGCTCGAACGCAAGGACGGCTGGTGGTGCGACAACAAGGCCACGCCGGCGTCTGAAACCTGCGACGAGCAGATCAACAGTGCCTTCACGCTGGCGCTCGACGAACTGCAGGCGGCCCAAGGGGCAGACGTCACTCGATGGCAGTGGGGCAAGGCGCACCACGCGCGCTCGGAGCACCGGCCGTTCAGCCGCGTGAAGCTGCTCAGCAAATGGTTCGAGCTGCGCACGCCGGTGGGTGGCGACACCTTCACTGTCAATGTGTCACGTGTGAGCCTGCGGCCCGATGTGACGACGGGTGAGCTCTACCTGGACGAACATGGCCCGTCGTTCCGGGCGCTGTATGACCTGGGAGACCCGTCAAAGTCTCGCTTCATGCATTCCAGCGGGCAGTCAGGCATCGTGTTTTCACCGCTGTACAGCAGCTTTGTAGACCGCTGGGCGAAGGTGCAGGACATGCCTGTCTGGAGCGCCGAGGTGAAGCGGAGTTTGGTGCTCAAGCCCAGGCCGTGATTCGAACCTGGACCCAATGCTGTTCAGTCAGCCCCGTTCGCCCTGAGCTTGTCGAAGGGTTGCGCGCCCGCCACCAGGCTTCGACAAGCTCAGCCCGAACGGTTTTGGTATCTGAACGGCATTGAACCTACACCTGCCCGAACAGCGCCTTGCGCTGCGCGGTGTAGTTCCACCAGGGCGCGGGTGCGGCGCCACCCATGAAGTCGGTCGCGGCCATGAAAGTGTCGAGCACGCAGGGGTCATGGCGCTGGCCGGTCACGGCGCACAACTTCTGGTAGAGCACGAAGGCGTCTTTGCCGCGCAGCTGTTTTGGGTGATCGATGCCGATCATGCGCAGGTCTTCGGCCAGGGACGGGCCGATGTTGGGCAACTGCTCCAGCGTCTGGCATTCGTCGGCGCTGTGGGCTTTCGGTGATTTCATGGACTGTGACTTGATGGCAGCCATCTTCACGCCCTCACATCATCATGTTGTTGCGGATCAAGCCGACGGCGATGCCTTCGAGCTCGAAGTCGACATCACCGAACGGAATGACGATGGGTTTGAAGTCGGGGTTCTCGGGCAGCAGCTCGATGCTGGTGCGGGTGCGCTTGAAGCGCTTGACCGTGACCTCATCACCCAACCGCGCCACGACGATCTGGCCGTTCTTGGCGTCTTTGGCTTTTTGCACGGCGAGCAGATCACCGTCCATGATGCCGGCGTCTCGCATGCTCATGCCCTTGACCTTGAGCAGGTAGTCGGGCCGGCGCGGGAACATGCTGGCTTCCATCAAGTACGTCTGATCGACGTGCTCTTGCGCGAGGATGGGGCTGCCGGCGGCTACGCGCCCCACCAGCGGCAAGCTGAGCTGCGCCAGGCTGGGCAGGGGCAGGCTGAACTGCTTGCCCCGGCTCTCGTTGAGCGCACGCAATGTGTCAGACTTCAAACGGATGCCGCGTGAGGTGCCGCTCACCAGTTCGATGACACCTTTGCGGGCCAGCGCTTGCAGGTGCTCTTCAGCGGCATTGGCCGAGCGAAAGCCCAGCTCGCTGGCGATCTCGGCCCGGGTGGGAGGCGCGCCGGTGCGTTCGATGGCGCTTTGCACCAAATCGAGAATCTGTTGCTGGCGGTCGGTGAGTTTGGGCGCTTCGTACATATGGCGATCCTTGTGGCGGCTCGTGTATCGACGAGGCCGCTGGTTCTGGGCTGAACATCCATCCAGTAGCTGTATTTTCATCCAGCTTCAACAAAAATGCAAAACATCATCGTGGTGCTGGGCACCGGCGGAACCATCGCAGGCACCTCCGCCGTGGCCGGAGACGACATCGGCTACACGGCCGCGCAGATCGGCGTGGCGCAGTTGGTGAAGGCCATGCCCGCGTTGGCCGGCGTGCCGCTCGAATGCGAGCAGGTGGCACAGATCGACAGCAAGGACATGGGCTTTGCGGTATGGCGGGCGCTGGCATTACGCGCGTCACACCACCTGGCACGCCCTGAGGTGGCGGGCGTGGTGGTCACACACGGCACCGACACGCTCGAAGAAACGGCGTATTTCCTGCAGCGTGTGCTGGCGCCGAACAAGCCCCTGGTGATGACGGCGGCGATGCGGCCTGCCACCTCACCGCAAGCTGATGGCCCGCAAAACCTGCTCGATGCCGTGCGTGTGGCCGGCCACACGGCTGTGCACGGTGTGGTGGTGGTGCTCAACGGCCACGTGCATTGCGCGCACGACGTGCGCAAGACGCATACCTATCGGATGGACGCGTTCAGCTCTGGTGATGCGGGGGTGGTGGGCATGGTCAGCAATGGCCAGGTGCGTGTGTTGCGTGCGCGGCCGCAAGGAGTTGCCGTGGGCATCGAGATATTGCCTGTCGACGAAGCCGCCTGGCCGAGGGTGGAGATCGTGCACAGCCACGCGGGTGTCGATGGCACGCTGGTGCGCCTGTTGTGCACGGCCGGTGTGCGCGGCTTGGTGGTCGCGGCCACCGGCAATGGCACGGTGCACCACGCGCTGGAGGCTGCGCTCGTGCTGGCCCAAGCTCAAGGTGTGAAGGTTTTGCGCAGCAGCCGCTGCCTGGGCGGCAGGGTGCTGCCACGGGCCGACGAACTGCTGCCGTCGGCCGACGATCTCACGCCGGTGAAGGCGCGGATCGAGTTGCTGCTGGAGCTGCTTAAACCACCGTCAGCGTGACGTCGATGTTGCCGCGGGTGGCGTTCGAGTACGGGCACACCTTGTGGGCGGCCGCGACCAGTGCTTCGGCCTTGTCCTTGTCGAAACCTGGCACCGTGATCGCCATCGCGACCTGAATGCCGAAGCCGCCGGGGATGGGGCCGATGCCCACGTCGGCGGTAATCGACACGTCGGCCGGGAGCGCAATTTTTTGCCCCGCGGCCACAGCCTTCATCGCGCCGATGAAGCAGGCGGAATAGCCGGCTGCGAACAGTTGCTCAGGGTTGGTACCGGTGCCGCCTGCGCCGCCCAATTCTTTGGGTGTGCTCAGCACGGCTTTCAGCGCGCCGTCAGACGATTCGGTGGTGCCGGCACGGCCGCCGGTGGAGGTGGCGTGGGCGGTGTAGAGGACTTTGTCGAGTGCCATGGTGGGCTCCGTTCAGGGGTGGGTGGATGGGTCTGTCAATCAGTGCGCAGCGGGCTGCGCTTCGTCATCAGCGCTCAACAGCTGCGAGCGCAGTTGCTGAAGGCGTTGTGTCAGTGAGGCCAGCTCGCCCACATCGCAGTGGGTGGCTTCGGCCAATTTCAGAGGCACGCGCTTGGCCTTTTGCCGAAGCGCACGGCCTGCGGGTGTGAGGCTCACGATCACGCGGCGCTCGTCATCAGCGGCGCGCTCGCGCTTCAGCCAGCCAGTCACTTCCATGCGCTTGAGCAGCGGGGTGAGGGTGCCGGAGTCGAGGAACAATCGCTCGCCGAGTTCGCCCACGGTAAGGCCGTCGCGCTCCCACAGCACCAGCAGCGCCAGGTACTGCGGGTAGGTGAGCCCGAGTGGCGCCAGCAGCGGCTTGTAGAGCTTGGTCATGGCCAGCGAGGTGGAGTACAGCGCGAAGCACAGCTGCAAATCCAGCTTCAGCCAATCGGTCTGGCTTTCAGTGCGGCGGAGTGTCTTGTCCATGGGCTGCACTTTATCAAAATCGAGCAATTAAATTGTGCACAATATATTTACCATGCCGCATGCAAGGGCATGCAGGCGTTCACGACGGCGGAGGGAGGCTCAGGCCTCGCCAGCGGCGGCCAGTGTGTCGAGCTCGGTGGTGAGTTCGAGCCAGCGGGCTTCGGCCTGCTCGGTGTCGTCGGCGATCTTCTTCAGGCGTTTGCCTTGCTCGACTCGTTGCGCCGGGCTCACCTCGGGCTGGGCTGCAGCAGCTTCGATGTTGGCCTTCTCCTGCGTCATCGCGGCCAGGCTGCGCTCCAGGCCGGCCAGTTCGTTGCGCAGTGGCTTGGTCTGTTCGGCCAGCTTTTGCCGGGCCTGGCCCGAAGCCTTGCGATCCTTTGGATCTTTGGAAGAGGCTGCTGCGGCAGGCGCAGCCACGGCGGGCGCTGCGGTGACAGCAGCCTTCTTGGCCTTCACCTTCGCATTGCCAGCATCGCGTGCGGCGCGGGCCATCTCGCGCGAGGTATCGAGCAGCCACTTCTGGTAGTCGTCAAGATCGCCATCGAAGGGCTGCACACCACCGGCGGTGACCAACCAGAACTCGTCGCATACCTCGCGCAGCAAGGCGCGATCGTGGCTCACCAGCATCACGGTGCCTTCGAACTCGTTGAGCGCCATGGAGAGCGCTTCGCGTGTGGTCAGGTCCAGGTGGTTGGTCGGCTCATCCAGCAGCAAGAGGTTGGGTCGCTGCCACACCAGCATGGCGAGTACCAGCCTAGCCTTCTCGCCGCCGCTGAGCGAACCCACGGCCTGCGAGACCATCTCGCCCACGAAGCGGAAGGAGCCGAGAAAGTCACGCAGCTCTTGCTCACGCGCTTGCGGGCCCACGTCGCGTGCGAGGCGGATCATGTGCATCAGCGGGCCATCGTCGAGCGAGAGCACGTCGAGCTCTTGCTGGGCGAAGTAGCCGATCGACAAACCCTTGCCCTCGGTGACTTCACCCGAGATCAGCGGGATCTCGTGCGCGATGGTTTTCACCAGCGTCGACTTGCCCTGGCCATTGGCACCGAGGATGCCGATGCGCTGGCCCGCGAGCACCGAGCGGTTGATGTCCTTGACGATGGCCACGCCGTTGTAGCCGCAATTCATCATCGAGAACGCCAGCATCGGATTCGGCAGGCTTTGCGGCTCACGAAACTCGAACTGGAAGTCACTGCTGGTCAGCACCGGGCCCAGCTTTTCCATGCGGGCCAGGGCCTTCACACGGCTTTGCGCCTGCTTGGCCTTGCTGGCCTTGGCCTTGAAACGGTCAATGAATTTCTGCAAGTGCGCCATGCGCTCTTGCTGCTTGGCGAAGCTGGCCTGCGCCTGCATCATGCGTTCGGCGCGCATTTCTTCAAACGCGGTGTAGTTGCCGGTGTAGCGCGTGAGGCGCGTTTCATCCAGGTGCAGCGTCACCTTGGTGATGGCATCCAGGAATTCGCGGTCGTGGCTGATCACGATCATGGTGCCGGCATAGCGCTGCAGCCAGGCTTCGAGCCAGACGAGGGCGTCGAGGTCGAGGTGGTTGGTCGGCTCGTCGAGCAGCATCAGGTCGGCCGGGCACATCAGCGCACGCGCGAGCTGGAGCCGCATGCGCCAGCCGCCCGAGAAGCTGTTGACCGGGCCGTCGAGTTGGTCGACCAGAAAACCCAGGCCCATCAACAAGGCCTGCGCACACGGCCGGGCCTCGAAGCCGCCGGCCTCGCTGATCGCCTGGTGGGCATCGCCCATCGCATGGCCGTCGTCGGCCGCTTCGGC
>JACMKW010000451.1 GCA_014379885.1 Rhizobacter sp. | reverse complement strand
GTATTCCTTGCGCGATATCAACGCGAGCTCATCCTCGATCTTCTGCGCCACCTCGGCCGTGACGCCGGCGGGGAAACGCCTGACGGCGCCTTGCTGCGTCAGGTGGCGCAGCCAGCCGGCGGGCGTCTGGCCGTCGGGCACGATCTCGCGCGGGTATTCGTACTTCAGTTCGGCCATTGAAAAACGGCAGCGGCCGGCAATTGCAAGGGTGTTGTCCAGCCATTCGGGCTTGTAGAGCTGTGCCAGGCGGAAACGCGATCGCAAATGGCATTCGGCATTGGCCTGCAGTTCCAGCCCGCAGTCGGCCACCGTCTTTTTCAGCCGCGTGGCGCACAGCACGTCGAGCAGTGCCTTGCGCGAGCGAACGTGCATCAGGGCGCCGCCGGTGGCCACCACCGGCAACCCGGTGAAGCCCGCCACGCGCTGCACCACGCGCAGCAGGCGTTCGTCATGCGGGCCGCTGTGCAGCCGCACGCCGATGAAGGCGCGGTCATTGCCGAACCAGGTTTTCAGCCACATGGCGTGGGCAAATACCGTTTCGAAAGGCTGGCCAGGGCCGGGAACCAGCAAGCCCAGGCAACCCGGCAGGCCGGCCAGCATGGGCGCGGTGGGCACCTTGCCTTCGACGTCGGTGCGCAGCGCAAGGTACTGGCCCTTGGGTGCGCGCTGGCGCGCCACGCTGATCCAGCGCACCAGGTTGCCGTAACCGCGCCTCGACTCGGCCAGCAGAACCAGGCGTGGCTCGGGTGGCATTGGCGTTGGATGCGTCTGATCGTCGACTTCGCCGCGTGTCTTGTTGCGGTTGTTGTTGATCTTGTTGCCCTTGTTGTCGGCACCGGCCAGCTTGGGATCGACCGAAAGCTGCATTTCGGCGCCGACAATCAGCGGGAACTTCAGCCGCTCGGCTTCGACGTGCGCGCGCACGATGCCGGACAGCGAACACTCGTCGGTAATGGCCAGCGCCGCATAACGCAGCGCCTGCGCGCGCGCGATCAATTCCTCGGGCTGGGAAGCAGCGCTCAGGAAACTGAAGTTGCTGCGGCAGTGCAGTTCTGCGTAGCCTGGAAGGCGCGGGATACGGCGTAACACGGGGCGGGCTCGCGAACTCGGGGCGGCGGGGTGTGGAGTTTGGACAGCGCGGCGACGCCGGGGTAACGGGCGGCGAAGGGGATCGGCTGTGGGGGTGACGGTTGCGCAAGCTGCGGCTGTGGCTGTGGCTGTGGTTGTGGCTGTGGCTGTGGCTGTGGGAAGTTGTTGTTGTCGGCGGGCGTTATCACCAGCCGGTCGAGCGGGCTGAGAACCGCGCCGCCGCCCAGGCGCAAGACGTGCGTGTAGATCATGGTGGTGCTCACATCGGCGTGGCCCAGCAGTTCCTGGACGGTGCGGATGTCGTTGCCCGCCAGCAGCAGATGCGTGGCGAAGGAATGGCGCAGCGTGTGCGGCGAGGCGGGTTTGTGCACGCCGGCGGCGGCCACCGCACGCCGGAACGAACGCGCAAACAGCTGGTCGTGCTGGTGATGGCGGCGAATGCCGCCGCCCCGCGGATCTTCCGAGGGTGTGCCTTGAGGAAACACCCAGAACCACGCCCATGCCAGCGGCGAGCGCGGGTACTTGCGCGCCAGTGCAAAAGGAACGTCGACGCCGGGAAGGGCTTGCGAACGGTCGGTGAGCCACAAGCCGTGGGCATGGGCCAGCTGCGCGCGCAGGGGAGCGTCCAGCGCAGCGGGCAGCATCACCACCCGGTCCTTCGAACCCTTGCCCTGGCGAACGATGATGGCGCGCTGATCGAAATCGATGTCCTTCACGCGCAGGCGCAGTGCTTCGGTAAGCCGCATGCCGGTGCCATAGAGCAACCTGCCGAAAAGGCCCTGCGCAGCGCCGCCGCCCGGCTGCTGGTGGTGCAGGCAGTCGAGCTGCGCAAGCACGCGGCCGACCTCGTCAGCCGTCAGCACCACCGGCAAGCGCTTTTCGCTGCGCGGGCGGCCGATCTCGTTCATCCATGGCAGGTCTTGCCGCAGCAGCTTCTGATAGAGAAACAGCAGTGCCGACAAGGCCTGCTTGTGAGTGGCTGGCGCGACCTGGCGTTCGCTGGCCAGCCAGGAAAGGAAGGCCTCGACCTCGGGTCCGCCCAGCTCGTCAGGGTGGCGCAAGCCATGAAAGCGGATAAAGGTGCGAACCCAATGCACATAAGCCTCTTCGGTGCGCAGGCTGTAGTGCATGTAGCGGATGTGCTGGCGCAGACGGTCGAGCAGGCGCGGAGCAGCACCGGACGGCGCCGGATCGCCAGGCAAAGAGACAGGCATGGCTTGCCTTCGGTGGTTGGATGCTGTATGTTTATACAGTATCGCGAGCAGCATGGCAAAGGCGGGAGAAATCTTTGGACCTTGATCCGGAAAGAGCGAAGCGCCAGAACGGCGGGCAGCCGTCCGAAAAGTGGCGCGTAGCAAAGACGATCAAGCCCCATCAGCCCGGAGCGATCAAGCTTGGCCGGTTGTACGGTGAGCCGTTGCTGTGTGTTCGCTACCGCGAGAACCTTGCCGCGGGCGAACGAATGACGACCATCGAACTGGTTGTCGATCGGGTCAAGATCCAGAAGAGGAAAGACGAAGTTGTCTTGTTCAAGATCAAGGCCGTAGAGTCAGATCTGCAACGGATCGCCAAATCCAAAGGTGCCATCTACGACGGCCGAGTTCACATGTGGAAGCTGCGGCGAAGCGAGGTCGTGCGAATGGGACTGCGTCACCGGATTGCCGTATCCATCGACGGCTTGGTTCAGGAATAAGGGGTGATGGAGGCGAACTTGTTCCTGTGGGTGGATACGCTAGGGTGACGGGTATAGCACGTTAGGCCTCACATGACACCTTCTTTGTGCGCCGTCATGGCGGAGTACAACCGCTGGATGAACCTTCGCCTCTATGAGGCAACTGCGAGCCTCTCCGAGGCGCAAATCTTCGAGGATCGAGGCGCATTCTTTGGGTCGCTGTACGACACGCTGAATCACATCGCTGTCGCAGACCTGTTATGGCTTCATCGGTTCGCGCACCACCAAAGTTTGAGCGAGCTCAGCAAATCGATGGTTGGGTTTCCAAATCCGACGTCACTGCGGCAACGTGTTGCTCAATCGCTGCCTGAGCTTCGTGAACTCCGCTCCAGACTTGACGAAGTCAT
>JACMKW010000450.1 GCA_014379885.1 Rhizobacter sp. | reverse complement strand
CGGCGTGCCGGCGGCCATGGCCAATGCGCTGTCGGGCGCGGTGTCCTTGTTGTCGGGCGAATCGGGTCTGCCACAAGACGCGCTGGGTGCCTTGCAGTCGCTTGACAGTACAGGTGCCGCGCTGTTCAACCGCCGCTTCCCCCAGGCCCAGCCCGCCACGCCGTGTGGCGAAGGCGCGGCGGTGGTGAACGGCGTGCGTTACTACTCGATCGGTGGCACCCACATCGCCACCAACGCGCTGGACCTGAGCGACGCGGTGTTGCTGGCCACCAGCCGCTTCTTCGGCGACGAAGCCAACGACGGCCTGGTGGGCCGCTGCGCCAGCCACTGGGGCGTTGTGTTGCGCGACGATTACCCCTGGAACCACCTTGACGAAGTGAACCAGTCGCTCGGCCTGCGCGGCACGCTCTCGCCCGACCCGCGCGCGGTCTACCGGCTGCACGGCAACCGCCTCAAAAAGGTGGGGCTGTGATGCGCCGGCTGCTGTGGCTCACGCTGATGCTGTGGCTGGCGGGTTGCTGCTCGCCACCCGCCGCGGCGCAGTCCGGCGTGCGCAACTTCGACCAGGTGCGCAACACCGGCTCGCTGCGCGGTACCGACCTCGACGGCGACTGGGTTGTCTTCACCGGCCAGCGCGGCCTGCAACCCGACGCCGCGCTGCTGCGCCGCTTCGACCACCTGCTCGCTGCGATGGGCGAGGTGGATCTGCGCGAACTGCGCCAATGGATAGCACGCGAAGTCACACGCGAGCGTGATGCCGCCACCGCAGCGCAGGTGCTCGCCGCGTGGGACGAACACCTGGCCGTGCTGCAAGGCAAACCCACCCCCAGCCAGGAAGCTGCTGGCAATCCGTACCCGACCCACGAACCGGTGCGGCCCACCACCCGTGGTGCAGTACCGCCGCGCGCTTTGCTGACCCCCGAGCCCACGTTGGACGCTGCGCAATTGCAGGCCTTGCAAAAACAGCGCGTGGAACGTTTCGGTGCCGAAGCGGCCGTACGGCTGCGCACCGAAGACGCTGCGCGATGGGCCTGGGCGCAGCGCCTGGCGCAAGCGCGTGCGCAGTTGCCGGCCACTGCCGGCGCTGAGCAAGAGGCTTACCTCAAGCGCCACTTCAGCGGTACTGACCTGCTGCGCGCTCGCACCTTGCTCGGGTTGCCGCCCTGAGCTGTTGGCGTGTCTGCGGCTAGGATGATGCCGATGCCGCTGAACCATCCCCACAGCCTCGCCACCCTGCAGGAACGACACGGTCGTGCCTACCGCTGGCGGGTGTTGCTCACGGTGATGCTGGGCACGATGGCGTCGATCATGGCGTCGACCATCGTCAACGTGGCGCTGCCCGACATGAGCCGCGTGTTCACGCTGGGCCAGGAGCGAGCGCAGTGGTTGTCGGCCGGGTTCATGGCGGCCGTCACGGTGTCGATGTTGACGACGCCCTGGCTGCTGGGTCGCTTTGGCTACCGCCACACCTACTTTGCGGCGGTGTGCCTGTTGATGGTGGGCGGTGTGGCCGGCGGCCTGGGCTCCACCTTCGAGGTGGTGCTCGCGATGCGGGTGGTCGAGGGCTTGGCGGCGGGTGTGATGCAACCCATTCCACCGGTGATCGTGCTGCACATCTTCGGCCGTCAGGAGCAGGGCAAGGCAATGGGCATCTTCGGCTTTGGCGTGGTGCTGGCGCCGGCCATGGGGCCCAGCATCGGCGGGGTGCTGGTCGAGGCCTTTGGCTGGCGCTCAATCTTCTTTGTGGTGGTGCCGTTCTGCATTGCTGCGCTGGTGCTCGCCCGCAAGTACCTGCCGCACAGCTCGCCCGGCGCCGAAGAAGTGAACCAGCAAGACCGCCGCTTCGACCTGCCTGGCCTGGTGGTGTTGTCGGTGGCGGTGCTCACCGGCATGAATGGCCTGGTGCACCTGCACACACCTTCGCTCTATGCGTATGGGCTGCTGGCGGTGTCGGCCGTCAGCAGCGCGGTCTTCATCTGGCGCCAGCGCACCACCGAGCACCCGCTGATGGAGTTCAAGCTGTTCGACATCCGCGCCTTTCGCATGGGCGGCGTGGTGGCCTTCATCTACGGCGCGGCCCTGTTCGGCTCCACCTATCTGGTGCCGGTGTTCATGCAGATCGGCTTGCACCTGCCGCCATCGCAGGCGGGCGCGGTGCTGTTGCCGGCGGGCATCTTCCTCGCGTTCATGCTGCCGCTGGGTGGGCGATTGGCAGACCACTACCCATTCAACAAGCTGGTGGCGGTGGGTGTCACTTTGCTCACGCTGTCGTTCTGGCTGATGGCCCTGGTGGGGTTGGAGACCTCGTTGTGGGTCATCACCGCATTCGCCATCGTCGGGCGCATCGGCCTCGGCCTGGTGCTGCCTTCGCTCAACCTGGGCGCCATTCGCCGCCTGCCCATGGTCAACATCTCGCATGGCTCCAGCACCATCAACTTCCTGCGCCAACTGGGTGGCGCGGTGGGTGTGAGCATGGCCGGCATCGTGCTCGAGTGGCGGCTGCAAGTGCACGCTGCTGCACCGCTGCGCGCCTTTCACGAAACCTTTGTGCTGTTGGGCGCCATTTGCGCCTGCGCCATCGTGGCGGGCTGGCGCATGCAGCCGCCGGGGGCCGGGGTGGTTCGGCGCGACGCGCCGGCCAGCGAGCATCAGGCGACCGACATTTCCTGACACGGCGGTGAACGCAGCAGACGTGACCGAGCACCGCGGGCTCACCTCTGCGGGTTTGCCCAGGTTGGACTTCAGTCCGCCCCTGGACCATGCTGTGTTGAGCTGCGCACAGCATCACCTGTAGCGCGCGCCAACATTCATTGCAGGAGACACACCGTGACCACTCGCCTTCAAATCAACGGCAAGACGATGAACGTCAAAGCCGAACCCGACACTCCGCTGTTGTGGGTCATTCGCGATGAAGTCGGCCTGATCGGCACCAAGTTCGGTTGTGGCATGGCGCTGTGCGGCGCCTGCACCGTTCATCTCGACGGCCAGCCCGTGCGTTCGTGCCAGACGCCGCTGTCGGCCGCCGCCGGCAAGTCGGTGACGACCATCGAGAGCCTGTCGACCAACAACAGCCACCCCTTGCAAAAGGCGTGGATTGCCCACGACGTGCCGCAATGCGGCTACTGCCAGAGCGGCCAACTGATGAGTGCCGCGGCGCTGCTCAAGAGCAACAAGAACCCGAGCGACGCCGACATCGACGCCGCCATGAGCGGCAACATCTGCCGCTGTGGCACCTACCCGCGCATCCGCGCCGCGATCAAGACCGCGGCCGCCGAGATGAACAAGGCCTGAGGAGACTGCCATGACCACCACCACTTCCTCCAAGCGCGGCATCGGTGTGAACCGCCGCGGTTTCCTGCAGACCTCGGCCGTCGCCAGCGGCGGCCTGATGATCGGCGTGAGCCTCACCGGCGTGAGCGATGTGCTCGCCGCCGGCACGGTGCACACGCCCAACGCCTGGGTGCACATTGGCGACGACAACACCATCACGCTGCTGTCGGCCCGGTCTGAGATGGGCCAGGGTGTTTACACCTCGATGCCCATGCTCATTGCGGAAGAGCTCAACGTCGACATCAAGCAAATCAAAGTTGCCATCGCGCCGCCCAACGGCAAGGTCTACGGTAACGCCCCGCTCGGCGGGCCACAGCTCACCGGCGGCTCCACCTCCGTGCGTGACGGCTGGGACAAGCTGCGTGTGGCCGGCGCCCAGGTGCGCATGATGCTCGTTAGCGCCGCTGCTCTAAAGTGGAACATCCCTGAAGACCAGCTGCGAGCAGAGAACGGCATGGTGCTCGGCCCCAAGGGCAAGAAGGCCACTTATGGCCAGCTCGCGGCCGAAGCGTCGCGCCTGCCGGTGCCACAAACGCCGGTGCTGAAAGACCCGAAAGACTTCCGCATCGTCGGCAAGCCCACCAAGCGGCTGGACACACCGGCCAAGGTGAACGGCACCGCGGAGTTCGGCATTGATGTCAAGCTGCCCGGCATGGTCTACGCCGCGCTGGAGCAGTGCCCGGTGATTGGCGGCAAGGTCAAGAGCTTTGACGCCGCCAAGGCCAAAGGCATGCCCGGTGTGATCGACGTGGTGCAGATCCCCGACGGGGTGGCCGTGGTGGCCGACACCTGGTGGCACGCCAACAAGGCACGCGAGGTGCTGAGCGTGCAGTGGGACGAAGGCGCCGGCGCCACGCTGAACGATAAAGCCATGCTCGCCGCCATCAAGGCGGCGGCCGTGTCCGAAGCGGCCAAGCCGTTGGCGCTGCCCAAGGTGGGTGACGCCGACGGCATCATCAAGACAGCGACCAAGGTGATCAAGGCCGAGTACACGATGCCGCTCTTGTCGCACGCGCCGCTGGAGCCGATGAACTTCACGGCCCACTACCACGACAACCGCATCGACCTGATCGGCCCGACCCAGTGGCAAGACGCCGCTGCCGGCACCGTCGCCAAGGTGTGTGGTGTGCCGGTCGAAAACGTGAGCCTGCGCACCACCTTCCTGGGTGGCGGTTTCGGGCGTCGAATCGACATCGACTACATCATCCAGGCCGCACAGATCAGCAAGGCCGTCGGCAAACCCGTCAAGCTGGTGTGGACGCGTGAAGACGACATGACGCACGACTTCTACCGCCCGCAGTCGGTGCACCATCTGGCCGCGGCCATCGGTGCCGACGGCAAGCCCACGGCGATGACCTTCCGCCTCACCTCGCAGTCGGTCACCGGCCGGGTGTTCGGCCTGCCGGCGCCGGTGCAAGACCCGTTGATGACCGAAGCGGCGATGGCGGCCTACGAGATCCCGGCCACACGCCACGACATCCTGAAAAACGATGCCGGCATGCGCGTGGGTTACTGGCGCTCGGTGAGCCATGCGCTCAACGCCTTTGCCAACGAGACCTTCATCGACGAGCTGGCCGTGGCCGCAGGCAAAGACCCTTATGCCTACCGCATGTCGCTGCTGGCGAACAAGCCGCGTTTTACCAACGTGCTCAAACTCGCGGCTGAAAAAGCCGGTTGGGGCACGCCGGCGCCGGCAGGCCGCTTCCGTGGCATTGCGTTGATGGAAGGCTATGACACCTACATGGCGATGGTGGCCGAGATCTCGGTGGCCAACGGTGAGATCCGGGTGCACAAGGTGACCACGGCGGCCGACCTGGGCCGCATGGTCAACCCTGACACGGTGGAAGCGCAAATCCAGTCCAGCATCATCTTCGGTGGCACGGCGGCCTTGTGGGGCGAGATCACGCTCGACAAGGGCCGTGTGCAGCAGACCAACTTCCACCAATACCGCCTGATGCGCATGAACGAGTCGCCCGAGATCGTGACGGTGCTCGTGCCCAGCACCGAAAAGCCTGGTGGCATTGGCGAACCCGCCACCGCGTTGATCGGCCCGGCCATTGGCAACGCGCTGTTTGCCGCAACGGCCAAGCGCCTGCGCAAGATGCCGTTCACGGCGGAGAACATCGCGTCGGCTTGAGCGAGCAAGCGCTGAGATGAACAAGGGCCCTCTTCGGAGGGCCCTTTTTTTGGGGCCTGCGCTCTGTCGGGCTCGACCGAAAACTGCATCCTGAAAAGCAACATGCCGGCTTGTGGCCGGCATGTTGCTTTCTCTCGGGCCGGCGAATGGACGCCGGCCGTCATAGCTTGCTTACTTCTTGGGTCGGATCGAATCCGGCACACCCTGGATGAAGGCCTTCAGCTTCGCAATGTCTTCCGGCTTGAGCTTGCCGGTGAAGTCGGGCATGCCACGTTCCTTGGCCGCACCACCGAACACATAAGCCTCGAGGTTGTTGATGACTTCGGTCTGCGAGTAACCCAGGTTAGGGATGTTGCCACCACGATCAACACCCGGCACGCCGTGGCACAACACGCAGCTGGCCACATACAAACCTTGGCCTTCAGGCACGTTCTTCGGGTCGTAGGCCACACCAGCGAGCAGCGCGTTCAGCTTGTACTGCGCAAACTCCGGCAGCGGTGTCTTGCCGCCGGCCGCGAAGGTGTAGACGGTGCCGGGGCCGATCTTTTCAGTGGCGCGCTGGGCCAGGCCGTACGAGCCGCCCCAGCCCACGGCGATCGACACGTATTGCTTGCCGTCGACCATGTAGGTAGAAGGCGCGGCGATCACGCCGGTGCCGGTGGGCGACTCCCACAGTTTCTCGCCGGTGCTGGCGTTGAAGGCGATGAATCGACCTTCTGCCGTGCCCTGGAACACCAGGTTGCCAGCGGTAGCGAGCGTGCCGCCATTCCAAGGCGAGACGTGCTCCACGCGCCAGGCTTCTTTCTGCTTCACCGGGTCCCAGGCCAGCAAGCGGCCGAAGGGCTTGCTGGTCGGCGGCGTGGCGTTGATGAACATGGCCGTGTTCCAGCCCTGATTCGAGCCCGGCACGCCGAGCGTCATGTCGTTCATCTTCCAGTTCTTGTTGTCCATCAGCGAGAGCGGGATGTTCTGCGCCGGCAGGTACACCAGGCCCGTCTTCGGGCTGAAGGACATCGGGTGCCAGTTGTGCGCGCCCAGCGGGCCGGGGATGCTGTCGTATGACTTGTCGGGGCTGCGCGCGATCGCGGTTTCGATCGGGAAGCCTTTTTCGTCATAGCCGGTGGCCCAGTTCACGTCGACAAAATTCTTGGCCGAGATGAACTTGCCGTTGGCGCGGTCGATGACGAAGAAGAAGCCGTTCTTCGGTGCGTGCAAGATCACCTTGCGCGGCTTGCCGGCGATCTTGATGTCGGCCAGGATCATCGGCTGGGTGGAGGTGTAGTCCCAGTTGTCGCCCGGGGTCTCCTGGTAGTGCCACACGTACTTGCCGGTGTCAGGGTTGATGGCCACGATGGAGGCGAGGAAGAGGTTGTCGCCGCCGCCCGGGCTGCGCTTGGCGCGCGACCACGGCGAGCCGTTGCCGGTGCCGATGTACATCAGGTTCAGGTCGGGGTCGAAGGTGATGCTGTCCCACACCGTGCCACCGCCGCCGGCTTCCCAGTACTTGTTGCTCGGGTCCCAGGTCTTGGCGGCGCGTGCCAGGGCTTCGTTCTCGTACGGTTTGGCGGGGTCGCCCGGCACGGTGAAGAAGCGCCATTTCTGGTCGCCGGTTTCCGCGTCGTAGGCCGTGTTGTAGCCGCGCACGCCGTATTCGTCGGCGCCGTTGCCGATGATCACCTTGCACTTGAACACGAGCGTCGCGCCTGTGATGGTGTATGGCTTGTTGCGGTAGATGGAGGTGT
>JACMKW010000449.1 GCA_014379885.1 Rhizobacter sp. | reverse complement strand
GCGGCCTTCGACAAACTCTTGGTGAGTCCGTAACGCACCAGCGCCGTCATTCCCGCGCAGGCGGGAATCCAGGATGTGGGCATCGTGCTGCCTCTCGAACGCCGGTGCACAAGCCGGCATGGATTCCCGCCTTCGCGGGAATGACGGGATGCTACTTCTCCGCTGCCGACTTCATGTTCGCCAAGCCCGCCTCGAAGTCTTTTCCGATCATTGAGTCCATGCTCACGAACACACCCATCAGCTTGCTGATGTAAGGCGAGGGGCCATGCATCACCCAGGTGACTTGGGTGCTGTCGCCTTGCGGCTGCAAGGTGAAATTGGTGGTGTTGTGGCTGTCGAAGGGCTCCATGAAATGCAGCTTCATGCCGATCTTGGAAGACGGCTCCGATTCGGTGATCTCCATGCGCCCCTGGCCCACCTTGCTGTTGCCCTTCCAGGCATAAACAGCGCCTTTGCCAGCCGGGGCACCACTGTGTGTGCGTTGCATGGCCGGGTCGAGCTTCTCCCATGGCGACCAGGCCTGCCAGGCGCGGAAATCATTGATCTGCGCGAACACCTTTTCGGGCGGCGCCTTGATGGTGGCGCTGCGCTGCACGCTGTAGCTGTCGGGCCGCGTGGCAGCAAAGACCAGCACGGCCGCGATGAGCACGACGATGACGAGGGCGACTTTCTTGAACATGCGTTCCTCCGTTGTTCAGGCCGTGGCCGAGCCCCGGATTCCATCACGTTCCGGGGCGTTTTCTGGGGTGTTTGTGTGCGTGCCGGCGCGAATCAACACCGCACCGATGAGTGCCGCCACCATCGCAAAGACGGCCCCCACCAGGAAGGCCAAGCCGTAGCCACCATTGAGCGCAGGCGTGGCTGCGGCACCTGATGCGAGGAGTGTCTCGGTGCGTGCCGCTGCCAAGCTGGCCAATACCGCCAGGCCCAAGGCACCGCCCATCATGAAGGCGGTGTTGACCACTCCCGACGCCAGGCCCGACTCGCTGGGTGCCACATCGCTCATGGCTGCGAGCAGCAGCGGGTTGAAGGCAATGCCCGAGCCCAGGCCCAGCAGCAGCATGCCGGGCAACACGTCGATCACAAAACTGCCGCCCACCGGTGCACGCGCAAACAACGCCAGCCCGACCGCGCCCAGCAGCAGACCGGCCGCCAAAGGGCGGCGGATGCCAAAGCGCATCACGATGCGCGCCGAGAGCCCGACCGAAAACGCCGCCATGATCAGGTTGGCCGGCAAGAAGGCGAGGCCCACCTGCATCGGCGTGTAGCCCAGCACCAGTTGCAGGTACAGCGCCGAGATGAAGAACCAGGCGAACATGGCGGCCGCCCACAACACGCCCACCACGTTGGCCACCGCCACATTGCGCAGGCGAAACAGGCTGAGCGGCATCAACGGGTGCTGCACACGCGCTTCGATGGCGATGAAGGTGGCCAGCAGCAGCACGGCCGCGCCGAGCAAACCGAGCGTCTGCGGCGACAGCCAGCCCGCTTCGTTGCCATTCACCACTGCGTACACCGCGAGCATCAGCGAGGCCGTGACGGTGACGGCACCGGCCACGTCGAGCCGCTCGCCTTCTGCATGGCCACGGCCGTTGGGCAGCAGCGCCAGGCACAGCGCATAGACCGCCACGCCAATCGGCAGGTTGACGAGAAAGATCCAGTGCCAGTTGAAGCTGCTGGTGAGCAAGCCGCCCAACAGCACGCCGACGCTGCCACCGCCAGCGCACACGAAGCCGTAGACGCCCATCGCCTTGGCGCGGTCGGCTGGCTCGGTGAAGAGATTCATGATCAGCGAGAGCGACACCGCCGACACCACCGCGCCCCCCAAGCCCTGCACCGCGCGCGCCGCGATCAGCAGCGCCTGCGAGCCGGCCAGGCCACAGGCGGCCGAAGCGAGCGTGAACAGCGTGATGCCCGCCAGAAAGAGGCGCCGGTGGCCATACAGGTCACCCAGCCGCCCACCCAGCAGCAGGAAGCCGCCGAAGGTGAGCATGTAGGCGTTGACCACCCACACCAGCGAGGTTTCGGTGAAGCCAAGGTCGGCGCGGATGGAGGGCAGGGCCACGTTCACGATGGTCGTGTCGAGCACGATCATCAGCACGCCCAGGCAAAGCACCATCAGGGCCAGCCAGCGCTTTCGGTTGTCTGCGTGGCCCTCCATGCGACCCGTCATGTTTACTTCTCCCCGAAAGGTTTCGGCCCGCCGCCCACCATCCAGGGTGTGCCGAAGCGGTCAACTAGCATGCCGAAGCTCTCGACCCAGAAGGTCTCGGCCATCGGCATGGTGACCTGGCCGCCGGCCGACAAGGCATCGAAGGTCTTCTTCGCCTCGGCGGCGGTGTCGTAGCCGAGCGAGAGCGAGAAACCATGCATGCCTTGGTGCGGATAGTCGGGCATCGAGTCAGACGCCATCAATCTGTGCCCGTCGATGACCAAGCTCGAATGCATGATCTGCTTGCCTGCCGCGGGCGGGTATTGGTCCGCGTCCGGTGCCTCGGCAAAGGTCATCATCATTTCGATCTTGCCGTTCAGCGTGCGCTCATAGAAGCGCAGCGCCTCAGCGCAATTGCCGTTGAAGTTGAGATAGGTTTCGAGCAAAGCCATGATGGATCTCCTTGTCGATGAAAAACACGGGCGGTCACCTTACTCCGCCAGCACGGCTTCGACCTGGATGCGCAGCACGACATCCATCTTGAAGCCATAGTCTTTGCCGGCATCGATGCCGAAGTCGGCGCGGTTGATGGTGGTCACCGCGTCGGCGCCGCACCAGTCGCGTTTGAACAGCGGGTGCGGCACGCACTTGAAGCTGTTGAGGGTGAGCGTGACCGGCTTGGTCACGCCGTGCAATGTGAGTTCGCCCACCACGCGCGAGGGCGCGCCGTTGCTGAATCCTTCCAACCGGCCCTTGTAGATGGCTTGCGGGTACTTGGCGGTGTCGAACAAATCGGGCTCACGGGCCTTGCTGTTCATGATGTCGAGGCCGAAGTCGATGCTGGTCACGTCGATGGTGAGCTCGACTGTGCCTTTGCCTGCAGCCTTGTCGAGCAGCACCGTGCCGGCGCTCTTGTTGAACTTGCCACGCCACACCGACAAACCCATGTGGTCGGCCTCGAAGCTGGGGAAGGTGTGGGTCGGGTCGATGGTGTAGGTGGCCGGCGCGGCATGGGCGGTGTGGGCCAGCAGCGTGATGAGGGGCACAAGCAGTTTGTTCATGGTGAGGTCTTCAGAGGTGGTGAAAGAAGGCGGGGGCCTGGAACTTGTCATTGCGGCCGTCGACGTAGGTGATGGGTGCGTTGGCCAGCTCTTCGTCGCTCACGTCGTCGAGGCACATCACGTTCACCCCGTACATCAGGCCGATGGGTGTTTCGGTGCCGATGCCGAATGAGCGTACGCCGCAGTGTTTGCAGAAGTAGTGCTCGTTCTTGCGGGTGTTGAAGAGGTACTGCGTGAGTTCGGTCTCGCCGCTTTGCAGGCGAAATGCATCGGGCTTCACCGGCGCGGGCCAGAAGCGTGTGCGCTTGCAGATGGAGCAGTTGCAGCGGTAGGTGCTTTGGGTGAGGTCGATGTCAGCCTCGAAGCGAACTGCGCCGCAGTGGCAACTGCCGTGGTAGGTCTTGGTCATGATGGCGCGCCCTCCACATAAGCCGCCAGGTTTTCCAGCAACCAGCGTGTGCCTTCTTCGCGCCCGGCCAGCGGGTAACGCGAATCGAGCACGGCGATCTGCTCGGTCAGCACGAGTCGCGTGCCCTGGCCTTCGGCCTGCACGGTCACCGTCAACAGCGAGGACGAGATGCGCACAGGCCCCACCATCATGCTGAAGGCCAGGATGATGCGGGCGTCGGGCACGATGTCTTGGTAGTGGGCGTCGTAGTCGTGCCTCACGCCGTCGGCGGTCTGGCCGCGGCTGATCTCAAGCCCGCCGACGCGGAAGTCGAGCGAATGTGCCAGCTGCGTCCAGCCTGTGCCGCCATGGAACCAGTTGCGCTTGGCCTCCACGCTGGCCCAGGCGCTGAACACCTGGGCCGGCGTGGCCTGGTAGTCACGCTGGAGTACGAACGAGCCGTGCTGCACGGTGGTGTCGGTAGGGGTCAAGGTTTTTTCTCCGGGGTTGGAAGTGCGCGCAGATAGGCGTCCAGCTGATCCAGCCGCAGTTCCCAGAAGCGGCGGTAGGGCTCCACCCAGGCGGCCACTTCCTGCAGCGGCGTGGCTTCGAGCCGGCACGGCCGCCACTGCGCCTGGCGGCCTTGGGTGATGAGGCCGGCGCGTTGCAGCACTTTCAGATGCTTGGTCACCGCGGGCGGCGTCATGTCGAACGGGGCAGCCAGTTCCTTCACCGAGGCTTCGCCCGAAGCCAGCCGGGCCAGGATGGCGCGGCGGGTCGGGTCGGCCAGCGCAGAGAAGGTGGCGCTGAGGTGATCGGGGGTCATGGAGGGCGCCAATTTCTTAGTTAACTGATTGGTAATTTACGGTGAAGCTGAAAACCCTGTCAAGCCCAGCCGCTAGGATTCGCGCCTGCCATGAACACCACCACCTTGTCGCAGTTGGACTTCGCATTGCGTGCCGGCCTGGTCACGCTGATGTTGTTCGTGGCGCCGCTGGTGCTGCGCGAGCACGCGCGCTCGATGGCGGCTCGGCTGGCCGCCGCGCTGGCGGTGGGGGTGGCGGCTTATGCCGTGCAATCGGCGCCGGGTTTCTTGGCTTGGCCGCCTGGGTGGCGCGCACCGTTTGCCATCCTGTCAACCGGCAACGCGGTG
>JACMKW010000448.1 GCA_014379885.1 Rhizobacter sp. | reverse complement strand
GTACGGCTCGCGTACCAATCCGATCGAGGCGTTCAACTTCGAAGAAGACACCGAGGGTGCGCAGCACGACAAGTACGCCTGGTCCAATGCCGCGTATGCGATGGCGGTGAACATCAACCGCTCATACAAGCTGTACGGCTGGGGCTCGCGCATCCGCGGCATCGAATCGGGCGGCGCGGTGGAGAACCTGCCGCTGCACACCTTCCCGAGCGACGACGGCGGCGTCGACCAGAAGTGCCCGACCGAGATCGCCATCAGCGACCGGCGCGAAGCCGAACTCTCCAAGGCCGGCCTGCTGTCGCTGATCCACCGCAAGAACTCGGACTTTGCCGCGTTCATCGGCGCCCAGTCGCTGCAAAAGCCGGCCGAGTACGACGACCCCGATGCCACGGCCAATGCCAACCTGGCGGCGCGCCTGCCTTACCTCTTTGCCACCTGCCGTTTTGCGCACTACCTGAAGTGCATCGTGCGCGACAAGGTGGGCTCCTTCAAGGAGCGCGAAGACATGGCCAAGTGGCTCAACAACTGGATCATGAATTACGTCGATGGCGACCCGGCCAACTCTTCTGAAACCACCAAATCGCAAAAGCCGCTCGCGGCTGCCGAGGTGACGGTCGAAGAGATCCCCGGCAACCCCGGCTACTACTCGTCAAAGTTCTTCCTGCGGCCCCACTACCAACTCGAAGGGCTGACGGTGTCATTGCGTCTTGTCTCCAAGCTGCCCTCGAAGAAGGCGCAGTAATCACTTTCCACGATCGATCGAGCGTTCTTTTGCCACCCAGCGTCACAACCAGCGCAGGCAGTTCTCTCTTCATACCACCCAAGGAGTTTTCATCATGAGTTCAGACTTTCACCTCAAGTTCGATGGCGTCGACGGCGAAGCCTCACACAAAGACCACAAGGGGGAGATCGAGGTCTTGTCCTGGAGCTGGGGCGTGACCCAGGCATCAGGCTCAGGCTCGGGCGGCGGCTCCGGCAAAGGCAAGGCGTCACCCGGTGAATTTCACTTCGTTCACCAGTACGACAAGGCCTCTCCGGTGCTGGCCAAGCACTGTGTTGGTGGCAAACACTTCAAGGACGCCAAACTGACTGCACGCAAAGCCGGTGAAGGGCAAAAAGACTTCTTGGTCATCACCTTGAAAGAAGTCTTCATCAGTAGCGTTCAGCCGAGTGGTTCGCAAGGCGGCGATGTGTTGGAGAACGTCAGTTGTTCGTACAAAGACGTCGAGTTCGCCTACAAGGCCCAGGATGACAAGGGCGGCCTGGGTGGCGAAGTGAAGTTCGGCTGGAACACCGCGACCACCGAGACGCGTTAAGCCCGCTCCGCCAACGGGGCGGAGGTGCGAAAGCCGCGAGACCCCGACAGGGTCGCGCGGGCTCCCTCCCCCCGGACAGCTTGCCTAGGAGATTGATTCATGCCGACCCTGACCTGGAAAGACAGCCGAGTGATTGCCAAGGACGTCGCGCCGTGGGACACCACCGTGATGTTGGTGAGCCCCACCACGCCGATTGCCGAAATGGTGTTGGACAGCAAGTCATGGTGCGAAGAGCACAAGGAAAGCGGTTCGCTGAACCTGATGATTTACTGCCATGGCTCTCCTGCTTACTTGCAGATTGGCAAGGAAGGCCTGATGTCGTGGAACCTCAGTAAGCTGGCCGCGTTGAAGCCCTATTTCGACACCGTGAGCATTCACGCCTGCTTGGTGGCCAAGGGTCAGAGCGGCCGAGCCTTTTGCTCCGCGATGGCACTGGTGCTGTACGCGCCAGTCGATGGCGCGATCGAGAAGCAGCGCAACACCGGTCCCGAGACGGTGTACGGCTGGCTGGATGACCGGAAGTACGACGGCGACTACTACAGGCACGACCCTTCCGGCGCCAGAACCGGCCCGCTTCGCAGCCTTTGAACCCTGGCGTTCGCTGCGATGGGCCTCCGCTGCAGCGCTGAATCAACCCGATTGGACCCATGCCATGCCTGCCGAAAAAACCTCTCGCGACTCCAGCAGCAGTTCGGGTGCCGACGTCTTTCTGAGCGTGCAGACCAAGCGCGCAGGCAAGCTCAAAGGCGAAAGCCAGTCCACCGATCACAAGGACGAGATCGTCGTACACGGCTGGACCTGGGGTGTGGCTGCCAGCTCGGCACTCGGCTCCTCGCAGGCCACGGGGCGGCGCAGCTACAAGAACCTGGTGGTCACCAAACGCATCGATTCGGCCTCCACCTCGCTGATGAGCGTGCTCGCCACCAATGACGAGGTGAAGGAAGCCAAGCTCTGCATGCGCAAGGCCGGTGAAGGCCAGCGCGACTACTTCACCATCACGCTGTCGAATGCGCGTGTGAACTCGCTCGACATCGAGTGCGGCGAAAACGGCGACGCCGTGGAGCGCATCAGCTTCACCTTCAACAAGGTGCAGGTCGACTACGAGTTGCAGCAAGCCACCGGCCAGCGCGGCGGCAGCACCAGTTTCCAAGACGAAATTCTCGCCACCTGACACCATGGCCACTCCCCAAGAGCTATTGACGGCCGGTGACCCGGCACAGGCCCTGGCCGCACTGCAAAACCAGGTGCGCGAAAAGCCGGGCGATGCCAAGCTGCGTGTCTTTCTGTTCCAGCTGCTGAGCGTGCTGGGCCAGTGGGAGCGCGCCATGGCGCAGCTTGAGGTATGCGGCCAGCTCGACCATGGCACGCTGGCCATGGTGCAAACCTACCGCGAGGCCATCAAGTGCGAAGCCGTGCGCGGCGCGGTGTTCGCCGGCAAAACCACGCCGGTGGTATTTGGCCAGCCCGCCGAATGGGTGGCGCTGCTGGTACAGGCCTTGTCGCATGACGCCCAAGGCCACCCCGAGCAGGCGCAGCAACTGCGCGCCCAGGCTTTTGATGCAGCGCCCGCCACGGCAGGCAGCCTCAACGGCGAAGCTTTCGACTGGATCGCCGACGCCGACTCGCGCCTCGGCCCGGTGCTCGAAGTGGTGCTCAACGGCCGCTACACCTGGCTGCCCTTCAACGCACTCTCGGCCATCACCGTCGAAGCGCCCGTTGACCTGCGCGACATGGTGTGGACACCGGTGCACCTCACCTTCACCAATGGCGGCGATACGGTTGCCCTGGTGCCGACCTGCTACCCCGGCACACGCGAGCAACCTGACGGCAAGTTGAAGCTGGCACGCGCCACCGAATGGTTGCCCTGCGGCCCCGAGCAATATGCAGGGCTCGGCCAACGCATCTTGTCGACCAGCAGCGCCGAGTTGGGCGTGCTGGAGGCGCGCGACATCAAGCTCAAGGTATGACAGCCCCTCGCCCGATGAATACCTCGGCCGATCCCCGCCGGGCAACGAGGGCCGCGGCTCCTTGCCCGCCGGCGCGGGCATGGACGGCCGGAGTGCGAGCCGCGTCTCGCGGCTCGCGGGGGCCG
>JACMKW010000051.1 GCA_014379885.1 Rhizobacter sp. | reverse complement strand
GGGCCGCCCCAAGGGAGGCCAGCGCCCCCATGGGGGGGCAGTGAACGAAGTGTGCGTGGGGGCTTCATGTCTCTTCCCTTAATTCCAGATGTTCCAAGGGGACTGGATCCACAGACCCACCACAACCAACCAGACGAGGGTGATGGGAATGAAGATCTTCCAGCCCAAACGCATGATCTGGTCGTAGCGGAAGCGCGGGAACGTGGCCCGCACCCACAGGAACACGGTGACGACCATGAAGGTCTTGCCGAAGAGCCAGAACCAATCCCAGAACCAGGCCGTAGCGGTGATCCAGGCCGGTGTCTGCAAGCCGATGGCGGCAAACGACACCGGGGCCAGCCAGCCGCCGAGGAACATGGTCACGGCCAGCACCGACACCAGAATCATGTTGGCGTATTCGGCCAGGAAGAACATGGCGAAGGCCATGCCCGAGTACTCGATCATGTGGCCGGCCACGATCTCCGACTCACCCTCGACCACGTCGAACGGGTGGCGGTTGGTTTCAGCCAGGCCAGCGATGAAGTAGACGATAAAGATCGGGAACAACGGCAACCAGTTCCACGACATGAAGCTCACGCCCATGCCGGCGAAAAGGCCCTTGTTCTGCCCCAGCACAATGTCGGTCATGTTGAGACTGGCCGACACCATCAGCACCACCACCAGCGCGAAGCCCATGGCGATTTCGTAGCTGACCATTTGCGCCGATGCGCGCAGCGCACCGAGGAAAGCGTATTTCGAGTTCGAGGCCCAACCGGCAATGATCACGCCGTAGACCTCCATCGATGTGATGGCCATCAGGAACAAGAGACCGGCGTTGATGTTGGCCACCGCCTTGTCGGGGCCGAATGGCACCACGGCCCAGGCTGCCAGTGCCGGCATGATGGTCATCACCGGGCCGAGCAGGAACAGGTTGCGATTGGCCGCCGTTGGAAGAATGATCTCCTTGAAGATCAGCTTCACCGCGTCGGCGATGGGCTGCAGCAGACCGAAAGGACCCACGCGGTTGGGCCCGGGGCGGATCTGCGACCAACCGATGGCCTTGCGCTCCCACAGCGTGAGGTAGGCCACGCAAATCATCAGCGGCAGCACCAAGGCGATGATCTTGATCAGCGACCACGCCGTGGGCCAGAAGCCGCCGAGCAGCGAGGCGCCGAATGCATTGAAGCTGTCGAGCATGCTCAGGCCCTCTCGACGCTGATGGGGCCGAACATCGCCCCCAGTGACGCGGTGGACGGGTGGCCTGCTGGCACGCGCACAGCTGTCGCGGCGAGCGTCGCATCCAGCTTGGCAGGCAGCACCACTTGAGCACCGCCTTGCGAGACACGCACCGAAGCGCCCTCACCCAGACCGAGTTGCGACCACAACGCAGACGGCAGGCTCGCGACCGGCGGCTTGGCATCGGCGGTGAGTTGCAGCGAGGTGGCACGGCGCACCAGCGAATCGGTGGCATAGATGGGCACGTCGGCAATGCGCTCCAGGCCCGACGTGGCCGAGCCGCTTGAAGCTGCAGCAGCCGAGGTGCGGTTGCTCAGGCGCGCAGCCACGGTGCTCAAGTCACCCAAGGCTTCGGCACGCACTTCTTCGGAGGTCTCGAAATCGAAACCCTTGATGCCGAGCAGATTGCCCAGCACGCGCAACACCTTCCACGCGGGCCGTGTATCGCCCAGCGGCTTCACCACGCCATGGAAACTTTGCACGCGGCCTTCGGCATTGACGAAGGTGCCCGAGGTCTCGGTGAACGGGGAAATAGGCAGCAGCACGTCGGCGCTTTCCGCCGCAACCGTCTTGAACGGCGTGAGCGCAATCACCATGTCGGCACCCTGCAGCGCCGCGGCGGCTGCGCTGGCATTGGCGGCGTCGAGCACCGGCTCCACATTCAGTAGCACACAGGCCCTCAGGGAACCACTCAACATCTGGCCAGCATTCAGGCCGCCATTGCCCGGCAAGGCATTGACGAGTTGCGCGCCCACCGTGTTGCCGGCTTCGGTGAGATAGCCCACTGAAGCGCCGGTCTGTTCGCCGATCCAGTTGGCCAGCGACAGCAATTGGCTTGCTTGCGGGTGTTGGGCCGCCGCATTTCCGAGCAACACAGCCTTGCGTTCACCCGCCAGCAGCGATGCGGCAATGGCTTGCGCGGCCAAACCCGCCGTTGCAGAAACCGGCGCCGACACACCTCTGCTGGTAGCCACGGCAGAAGCCACTTCGGCCAGAGCCTGCAGCCACTGGCTCGGCGCCACGGAGACGCTGTTTGCGACTGGCATCAGCCAATCGTCTTGTACCGCGTGGATGCTGTGCACCTTGCCACCCTTGCGGGCCGCCTGGCGAATGCGTTGCGCGAACAGTGGGTGATCCTTGCGCAGGAACGAGCCGACCACCAGCACGCTTTGCAACGTGGACAGGGAAGCAATCGGGGCACCCAACCAACGAGCCGAAGGCGAGCCAGAGGCCGCGCCGCCGACATTGCTGAAATCAGCGTGGCGCGTGCGGAAGTCGATGTTCTCGCTGCCCAGGCCTCGCACCAGCTTGGCCAGCAGGTGCAGCTCTTCCACCGTGCTCTGCGCCGAACCCAGCGCGCCAATGGTCTTGGCGCCGTGGTTGGCCTTGATCTGCTTCAGGCCGTTGGCCACGTATTCGAGGGCGGTCGTCCAGTCGACGGTTTTCCACTCACCGCCCTGCTTGATCATTGGCGCGGTCAGGCGCTCGTCGCTGTTGACGGCTTCGTACGAGAAGCGATCACGGTCGGCCAGCCAGCATTCGTTGACGTCTTCGTTCTCGAGCGGCACAACGCGCAGCACCTTGTTGTTCTTGACTTGAACGATCAGGTTGGCACCGGTGCCATCGTGCGGGCTCACGCTCTTGCGGCGCGACAGCTCCCAAGTGCGGGCGCTGTAGCGGAAAGGCTTGCTGGTAAGCGCGCCAACCGGGCAGATGTCGATCATGTTGCCCGACAGCTCGGAGTCGATGGTCTCGCCCACCACCGTGGTGATCTCGGAATGCTCGCCACGGTGAATCATGCCCAGCTCCATCACGCCGGCCACCTCTTGGCCGAAGCGAACGCAGCGGGTGCAATGGATGCAGCGGCTCATCTCTTCCATCGAGATCAGCGGGCCCACGTCCTTGTGGAAGACCACGCGCTTTTCTTCGGTGTAGCGCGAAGCAGAGGCGCCGTAACCCACGGCCAAGTCTTGCAGCTGGCATTCACCGCCCTGGTCGCAAATGGGGCAATCGAGCGGGTGGTTGATCAGCAGGAACTCCATCACGCCCTGCTGCGCCTTCAAGGCCTTCTCGCTCTTGGTGCGAACGATCATGCCTTGTGTGACGGGCGTGGCGCAGGCCGGCATGGGCTTGGGTGCCTTCTCCACGTCAACCAGGCACATGCGGCAGTTGGCCGCGATGGAGAGTTTCTTGTGATAGCAAAAGTGCGGGATGTAGGTGCCGGCCTTGTCAGCGGCGTGCATCACCATGCTGCCTTCGGCGACCTCTACCTTCTGGCCATCGAGTTCAATTTCGATCATGTCGTGTTGTGCTTAGACGTAGGCCGGAACTACGGAGGTCTTGTGCTCGATGAGGTGAACGAACTCACCTCGGAAATGCTTGATCATGGCGCGCACCGGCATGGCGGCCGCGTCGCCCAGTGCGCAAATCGTGCGGCCCTGGATGTTGTCGGCCACCGAGTTCAGCAAGTCGATGTCTTCCATGCGTCCCTGGCCGTGAGCGATGCGGTCGACCATGCGGTAAAGCCAGG